>NZ_CP117416.1:3720000-4020000 GCF_028606985.1 Paenibacillus kyungheensis
AAAAGAATATCAAGCTAAACTTTGGGAAGAAACAGTCTAACTCTGGTACTGTTTTGAGTTTATCCAATACTTTATCCAAAGCACACAGCGCAGGCATAATCACTGCCTCTACTGTGTGTTTTTGTATGTAATTTCAACGGTAATGATTCTATCTTCTTCTATAGACAAAAGATCACTAGAGTACTTTGAAGTACCTATCGCACTTCAAAGTGCGTACTTCTCAACGGTTGCATTATCCTGCAAGCTAATCATGTAACTTATTATGATTAAAGGAGTGCAATAGATGAATAGAGTAACCCATTCTTCTCGTAAAGTAGCGTTAGTTGTAGGGGCAAATGGAGTGATTGGTAGTAATCTGATTGATCATTTATCGACATTACCGAATTGGGAGATTATCGGGTTATCCCGTCGTGGCGGTGTATCTACAGATCGTGTTACTTATGTATCGGTAGACCTTTTTCAACGTGATCAAATAGATCAAGCCTTACAATCATTTCCTACGATCACTCATATTTTTTATGCGGCATATCAAGATCGTCCCACATGGGCAGAATTGGTAGAACCTAATCTGAATATGCTAATCCATATCGTAGAAAGTGTAGAGACTATTTCCCCTACGCTTCAACATGTAAGTCTGATGCAAGGTTACAAAGTCTACGGTGCTCATCTAGGCGCATTCAAAACACCTGCACGTGAATCTGATGCAAGTCCGATGCCACCTGAATTTAATATGGCTCAGCAGAACTATCTTATGCAACAACAGCAAGGGAAAAGCTGGACATGGTCTGCGCTCCGTCCTTCTGTCGTGTGTGGATTTGCTGTAGGTAATCCTATGAATCTAGCGATGGTGATTGCGATCTATGCCACTATTTCCAAAGAACTTCAATTGCCTTTGCGATTTCCGGGTAAGCGTGGAGCCTATCACAGTATTCTCGAAATGACAGATGCCGGATTACTCGCCAAAGCTACAGTCTGGGCAGCGACTACTCCTGCTTGTGCGAATCAGGCTTTTAATATTAACAATGGTGATTTGTTCCGCTGGGAAGAGTTGTGGCCTACCATCGCTACGTATTTTGAGATGGAGACAGCTCCACCTTTATCCATGAGTCTGGATACGATGATGAAAGACAAAGAAGCTTTGTGGAACGATATCGTTACCAAATATGGATTAACTGCTTATACGTATGCAGATGTATCTTCGTGGGCGTTTGGTGATTTTGTATTTTCGTGGGATTATGACTTTTTTGCTGACGGAAGCAAAGCACGTCGATTCGGATTTCATGAATATGTAGATACAGAAAAGATGTTTATCGCTATTTTTGAAGATTTTCGCAAACGTAATATTATTGCCTGATCTTATCGTGTACAACTTATCAAAATAATCGTGTATTCCTTTCTTCCAGACAACATTATAAATAAATTACACTATATATGTAGAAATGGATACTTTTCCTCTATATGTATCGTCTATCAAAAGCCGACCTTAGTGATAAGGTTTCGGCTTTTGACGATTTATATCACTTGAGAAGGAGACTCTACAATACGAGCTTGATCGCCATACTGTCTATGTAGATGAACTTCTCCCCATTTACACATCATATGAAGTAACTCGGTGAGAGTTGTTCCATACTCGGTTAATTCATACTCTACTTTGGGAGGCACTACATTGTAAGACGTTCGCAATACTGTCCCTGCTTCTTCCAGTTCACGTAACTGCTGGGTTAACATTTTTTGAGTAATCGTTGGGATTAACTTTTTCAGTTCGCTAGTTCGTTTTTTACCAAACGTCAGATGAAATAAAATCACAGGTTTCCATTTGCCACCGATTACTTCTAATGTGACTTCAACTGCTGTATTATAGACTTTTTCTTCGTCTTTCATAATATAGTCCACCTTTCTGACTAAAGTAGGTTGATACCTTAATAAAAACAGTTTCTCTGGGATATGCTATGGTAATCTTACTACATTCGCATCACAGATACACGATATTTGACAGTTGTTAGTGATTCTACCTATACTAATGCCAACTCATTCTATATCAAATTATATTTACAAGGAGGTGTTCGCTTGAAAGCATCAAGTTCGCGGATCATCCTTTTGGGATTGGTATTATTCGCTTTATTGGCAGGAGTATTATACTACAGTCTTCATACTAAAAAAGAAGCATATCCGTTAAGTAGTGGAGCTGTAAAGGAGTCTGGAGTGAATATCTATATCGCCAAAACAGGTAATGATCAGACTGGAAATGGTAGTAAAACCAAGCCTTATGCTACATTGCAACAAGCTCAGAAAACGATTCGTGCCTACAAAGGTAAACTTCCTCAAGGAGGCATAACGGTCTGGGTGAAGCAAGGGAATTATCTCATGGATTCTAGCTTTCAACTGGATAAAAAAGATTCAGGTACAGCCGCTTCTCCAATTACATATCGTACTTATACAGGAGAACAAGTTACGCTTTCTACAGGCAAGCCAGTAACGGATTGGCAACCACTCAGTCAGGAAGCTCAAGCTAGAGTTCATCCCAAGATTGATCCCAAGCAGCTAGTAGAATTGGATGTACGCAAATTAGGAATGAAGCATATCAATGGCTTTGCAGGCGGCACTTCATTTACAGAACAATGGGGCATTTTGAATTTATTTGCCAACAATCAAATGCAACCTATTTCCCGTTGGCCGAATACAACAGAAGTAGCCGGCGGACAACGAGCAGGCTGGGCAATCGCTCAAAGTGTCTATAATGCTCAATCTTTTTATTATCAAAAACCAGGTTCTTCAAGCACTAATATTTTAGATGAAGATGGAACCAATCGTTCTAAGCGCTGGCAGAATGCGATCCAAAACGGTCATTCTATCTATTTACAAGGTTTCTGGCGTACCCTTTGGAGTCCAGCCAGTATTCAGATCAGTCAAATCGATCCAGCTCAAAAAACGATTAAACTTCTCGATACACCACAAGGTGGAATGGGTTCTAAATTCAGTGCGATGGTTGCTCCTTCTGCTCTATCAAAAACAACCAATGAGCAAAATGACAACAGCAGTACACCTTCTACGTATCGTGTTGGTGATGGTTCTGAAGAATTCCGAGCCCTTAATCTGCTAGAAGAAATCGATACACCTGGAGAATGGGCTTTGGATTTTAAAGATGGCAAAATCTATTACTATCCTCCTTCGGATATTCATAAATTGCAGACAGTAATCGGTGATCAAGATACACCTATCGTTACTATGGATGGTACCTCTTATGTACAATTTAAAGGATTCACATTACAGAATAATATGGGCAATGGCTTTGAAATGAAAAGAAGTCATCATATTACGATTGCAGGCAACAATATTCGCAATGTAAATGGTGGAATATTAGATGTAGATGGTCATCATAATATGTTCCGTAGTAACAATATTTATGATACGGCAAGTTTTGGGATTAGTCTGAATAGTGCAGGAGATCGCGCTACATTATCGTCTGCCAATACGCGAATTACCAATAATCATATTCATCATATCGGCAAGCTGATCCATCTGGAAGCGATTATTATTCGTGATTCAGTCGGTGTACGGGTCGATCATAATTTACTGCATGATGTTCCCAAAGATGCAGTTCGCTATGTATTTAGCAATAAGCTGTTGCTTGAATACAATGAAGTGCATAATACATCACTGATCGAAGGCGATACCGGTGCTTTCTATACCGCTCAAGACTGGTCTTCGTATGGAAATGTATTACGTTATAACTTTATTCATCATAATAAACGCTCAAATGGTTTTTATGCGGATGGGGGTAGCAGTGGTAATACGTATGAATACAATATTATTCAAGATACATCACGCGCCTTTTTATTCGAAAATGGACATCATAATCTAGCGATGAACAATTTATTAATTAATGTACAATCTCTTGAAATTAACGATCGTTCTAATCAGTTAAATTATGGATTAGGTAGCGATAATGCCAATCGTCTGCGAGAGCTTCAACCATTGACAGGCACCTGGAAAAAATACGGTGAACAACTTGCTAAAAAATACGGCTTAAAAGGCAATCTATGGAGCAGTGTATTAAATGATAAATGGAATCCTCAATATCCCAATGGCAGTAAGCTTAATCATAATGTGATTGTAGGTGCTGGTGGACAAATCAAATTGCCGAAAAAAGGTGATGTAGCAGCAGTAGGTAATACGACACTAAGTAGTACCTCAGATGCAGGATTTTATAATCTAGCTACCCTTGATTTGCGCACCAAAAATGCCAAAATATTAGAGAAGTTTCCTGACTTGAATACTGTTTTCCCAACGATTGGATTGTACAAAGATGAATACCGTACTAAAGCCTTTAATCGTGCAGATTCAGACGGTCTTTCTGACCATCAATCTACTTCTTAATTAAGAATATGGTTCATATTACTGACTGATCAGTTGTGCTCTAAGGCAATTGATCAGTCCTCTTTTTATTTTCAGACATTATACTACCTGCACTTGACAAGCAATCTATCGGTATGCTCAAATGGTTACAAAAAAGAAACTAATTTATGAACAAATTGAAATTTTATTAAAAAAGTATGAAATTATGCTTTGCTATATTTGCATCTGTATTTTATTATATAAAAGCATCCGCTGATTTTACCAATTTATATGTATTTTAGGAGGTGATTAACTAATTAAATCAAAATACCCATCACAGCAGGGATAAACCATCATCCCAACAACATCAATGGATTTTGAAATGGAGGGAATTTATATTTATGAAGAAGTTCCAGAAAATCATATCGCTCACAGCTATGCTTGCTTTGAGTAGTGCGATGGCGGTTCCATACGCATCGGCTGACAAAGTAGGAAGTCAAGAAGTTATCAATCTTGATAGCGGTGCTGTGACAAAAACTGGTTGGAATCTGTACGTTGATACAGCCGGAAGCGATACGGATGGGAATGGCACTAAAGAGAAACCATACGCCACCCTGGAAAGAGCACGTGATGCTATCCGCAGTCTAAAAGGCGACCTACCCGATTATGGAGTAACCGTATGGGTCAAAGGTGGAGAATATGAATTTTCCAACTTGCAATTTACAGCTGAAGATTCAGGTACACCGGATAAACCTATTATTTACCGTACGTATTCAGGTGAACAAGTGACATTAACCAACGGGATTCGTATTGATGCTTCCGATTGGAAACCGCTCAGTGCCGCAGCCAAAGCACGTGTTCATCCTGATGTAGATGCCAATGCCCTTTATCAGTTAGATGTGAAGTCACTGGGACTGAAGCATATTAAGCATTTTGAAGGTGGCACTTCGTTTACCGAAAAATGGGGTATTATTGATCTGATCTCTAACGGTATTCGTCAACCTATTTCTCAATGGCCTAATGTTACCGAATCTGTAGATGGACATCGCAAAGGTTGGACAACAGCGAATGGTTCAGCAGATGCCAAATCTTTTTATTATGGTGATGGTGGTATTCCTGAAAATGGAGATACAACAGATACGTTAGATCTGGACGGAAGCAATCGTGCAGCACGCTGGCAGAAGTCTTTATCTCAAGGACATGCTCTTTATCTTAAAGGCTTTTGGAGAACGGTCTGGAGCCCTTTGACCAGTTCTGTACAATCGATCGATACCAAACACAATGTCATCACACTTAAAGATATTCCTGATGGCGGTATGGGTTCCAAATGGAGTGCGGCAGTAACAGACTATGCTTCTGCTACCTCAGCCACAGCCAACACATACGGTGATGATTCTCAGGCGGCATCCAGTATTGCTCCTTCTGCTTCTGCAACAAGCGAGCCAGCAGCAGACGATGCATTACATGATACAGACTCTACCCCACAATCATACAAATTGTTTAATGCACAGGGTGAATCTGGATCTGTCCGCTTAAAAGAACAACTCACTGAAGATTCTCAATTAACGACAGAAGCGACTGATGCAGATCATAATCTATCGTTACCTTCTGAAGTTACTGAACATACAGGTAATGATGCAACCGTAACTGAACACAGTACCGATTCAGTGAAATTACCTTCATCCGTCAACAAAGATGTATATCAATCAGCAACTGCAAGTACGTACCTTACGCCTAGCTCTTATTCATCCAAAATCAAAGCTCCTTATCGGATCGGTTCAGGTACAGAAGAATGGAAATTGATTAATTATCTGGATGAAATCGATGTTCCTGGTGAATGGTCACTTGACTTCAAAGATGGTCAAATTTATTACTATCCTAAAGGCAATCTGAAAAGCCAAAACATTATTGTAGCTGACCAAGAAAATCCAGTGATTTCTGTCGATGGAGCTTCTAATCTAAAAATGCTAGGATTCACGGTTGAAGGTGGTATGGGTAACGGCATTGAACTTAAAAATACCGACCATATTACGATTGCAGGTAATACGCTTCGTAATCTAGGAAATGGTGGTATTCTCGATGTAGATGGGACGAATAACCTTTTCCAAAGTAATGATATTTATGAAACAGGCGGATTCGGTATCAGTATTAATGATGCAGGAGATCGCAAAACGTTAGAAGCTGCCAATAGTCGTGTCACCAACAATCATATTCACAATGTAGGGGATCTGACTCATCTGGAAGCGATTCTGGTGCGTAATTCAGTCGGCGTCAAATTCGATCATAATTTACTGCATGATGTGCCTAAAGATGCTGTTCGTTATGTGTACAGTAACAATCTGGTGTTTGAGTACAATGAAGTGCATAATACGTCCTTGATCGAAGGCGATACAGGCGCATTCTATACCGCTCAAGATTGGGCTTCTTATGGTAATGTACTTCAATACAATTTTGTTCATCATAACAAACGTTCTAATGGATTTTATTCAGATGGTGCAGATAGTGGCGATAACTATCGTTATAATATTGTGCAAGGTTCAACCAAAGGCATTTTGCTCAATGGACATGACAATATCGCTAACAACAATCTAGTGGTCGATTCCAATATGATCCAAGTCGATCAACGGGGCGACAGTAATTCTCATGGTGTGAATAGTATCTATGCCGATCAACTTCGTGAAATGAATCCAACAAGCGGCGTATGGAAAGAATATGGAGCCAAATTGCAAAAAATGTATGGTTATGATCATCCATTATGGAGCAGTATTCTTGATCCGAACTGGCATCCTGAATATCCGAATGGTACAAAAATGAATAACAATGTAATGGTCAATACACCGAATATTGTTGTTCCCAAATTAGGCGATGTTGCAGTAGAAGGTAATCAATTTATCTCTAGTGTTAGCGGTGCAGGATTCTACGATTATAGCAAAATGGATTTGCGTACAGACAACAAAACCATTTTAGCGAAATTCCCGGATCTGAATGAAGTTATGCCTAAGATTGGACTAAGCCAAGACGACTATCGTACCAACGTAGTAACACGCGCAGAATCTGGTGGATTAACGAATCACTAATTCAATATTCCTTATCTATATTATTTATCTATTCATCTATATAAGCAGAACCTTTAGATCAATGAGATGATTCTCTGATCTAAAGGTTCTTTTTTAGTTTTCTTTTGGAGTTTCTTTCTTTTTTACATAGTTACTATATTTTTTTCATGGAAAAGACTTGTAATTAATTTTCTCCATGTTATAATTATCTTAATATTAAGATTTCAAATGTAAGCATATTTATAAATAGATCGTTTGACTTTGAGGAGGATATTCATTATGGAATTATTAGGTATTCATCACGTTTCGATTATGACAGGTAAAGCGGAAAAAAATTACGATTTTTATACTAAAGTTATGGGTATGCGTTTAGTGAAAAAAGGAGTTAATCAAGACGATACTACTTCGTATCATCTATTTTACGGTGATGCTGTTGCTTCTCCTGGTACAGAATTAACTTTCTTTGATTTACCGGGTATCGGACCTAGCTATCAAGGGGTATCTAGTATTTCAGCAACATCTTTACGAGTAGCGACAACAGAAGCTTTGCAATACTGGTCTGATCGATTTGACCAATTGAATGTGACTCATGAAGAAATCAAACAACGTGCTGGACGAGATACATTGGCTTTTCAAGACTTTGAAGGTACACGCCTTATTCTTGTAGCCGACAACGGCGAACAAGGTGTAGCGGCTGGAACAGCTTGGGATCAATCTGAAGTACCTGTAGAATACGGGATTCTTGGACTTGGACCAACTACACTAACACTAGCTCAACCTGCTTCGACCATTATGATTCTGACTGAAGTGATGGGATTCCGTCATACAGGCTCATATCCTTCGCTTGCAGGCGATTTTGCAGATATTGAAGTCTATTCTACTGGACAAGGTGGCGCAGGCGCAGAAGTCCATATCGAGACACGTCCTGATCTACCACATGCACGTCTAGGTCGCGGTGGTGTCCATCATGTAGCGTTCCGTGTACCAGATGAGTCCGAATATGATCTATGGTCAGACAAATTATCCAAATTAGGTATTCCTAATTCAGGTAAAGTAGATCGTCACTACTTCCGTGCTCTTTATTTCCGTGAACCGAATGGTATCTTATTCGAATTATCCACAGACACACCAGGATTCGATATTGATGAATCGATGGATTCGTTAGGTGAAACCCTTTCTCTGCCTCCTTTCCTTGAAGGCAAACGTGCACAGATCGAAGCTAATCTTCGTCCGCTTGTACTGGATGAAGTATAAGATAAACAACAGAATAAAAAATAATCTAATCATCTTCTAATAATAGAATATACACAAAAAGAGCAACTCTTAAATGAGCTGCTCTTTTTGCACTTCTTTTTCCCATATCGTACTGGGAATTTCTTTTTTTAACACAGGTGCAACTTCTGTTGCAAATCGTTCAAGCTGTTCTAACTGTTCTGTTTCGGTTAATCCATCTACGCTGATACTTAATGCCTGATGTCCAAATGCTCGGTAATAATCTAGAATTTTCTCAATGACTTGATCAGGGCTTCCGATAAGAGCCGGACCATTTGCAATATTATCTTCTAAATCTACAAAAGGCGATTGATTGTGCTTCGCAGCATCTGTAGACTGAAAATGATCATAATATGGACGATAACGACGAATAGCTTCTTCACTCGTATTCGCTAGATACAGGCTTCCTGCTCCTGCGCCAACAATGGCTTGAGATGGATCATGACCATAATAAGCTAACCGTTCCCGATAATGATCAATTAATGCTTTATATTTGTCCTGTCGATGAAAAGAATTGGATGAGAAAATCGGTTCTCCATACTTGGCTGCCAATTCTGTAGAACGTGTACTTGAGGCACTTCCATGCCAGATTGGAATCGGCGATTGAAATGGACGCGGTTGACTTGTAAACTCATTCAATGCCGGACGATATTTCCCCTGCCAATTCACCTTTTCTTGACTCCATAATTGTCGTAACAATTCATATCTTTCTGCTAATGAATCCCATTGTTCTTCTTCAGTGATTCCGAATAATCCATAATGGCGCGGATCGTTCCCTTTACCAATAATCAATTCCAAGCGTCCATTAGATAAATGATCAAGAGTAGCATAATCTTCTGCTACTCTTACCGGATCAAGCACACTTAATACCGTTACAGTCGTCAGCAAACGGATACGTGATGTACGTGCTGCGATTGCAGTCAGCACAATAGCAGGTGAAGAAGACAAAAAAGGTTCTCCATGTCGCTCACCTACACCATAAGCATCATACCCTAGACGCTCTGTTAACTCTGCTTGTTTTAATATATTTTGGAATTTCTGTTGTGCTGTTAAGGTCTCACCTGTTAGCGCATGAGGAAGGTTCGCAATAAGACTGAATACGACAAATTTCATATGTTAATTACCTTGAGAAGAGGTTTGTTGAATTTGTTCTGCTTGCTTACGTTCTTGCAAATAAGCTTCAAAACGCTCGGGATGAACCACTTTACGCATTAAATGCATCGGTCCTTCTCCTTTGCCTGCATCTCTAGCTCGTATACTTTCATATCCTCTACGCTCATACATCGGTAATAACCACGGGTGTTTTTCGGCTGTACCGAGTGTCACCGCAGGTGCTCCTACTTCATCACGAATAATATGTTGTTCGACCCAGTTTAACAATTTGCTACCTGCGCCGGTTCCTTGTACATTCGGATCAACTGCAAACCACATAATAAACGGTAATCCTGTCTCAGCTGTTAATTCTTTGACCCGTTCAGGATCAGCCAAAGTTACAGTTGCTACAATCAACCCATCTTGTTCTAACACATAACATTTATTATGCGTAATATTGTCTTGAATCAATGCTAGATCAGCATGAGCTGCTGGCCATGTTAATCCTAATTCACGAATAGTTACATAGGCTTCATACGTGATATGAAGTACACGCTCTGCATCTTCCAATGTTGCCAAACGATAAATGTCACTCAATTCTGTCACCTCTTTATTCCGACTATGTTCATCAGATTATTATATTATAATCTAACATTGATTATACCACTTTTCTAATTGATTTTTTCTATAGGTACTTATGGAGCCTATCAATTCATAAGCTACAGTGTTGGGGAATCGATAATCGTTAAACGATTCCAGATCTGTTGCCAATTTTTCTGTTGAACACGTTGCTGATAAATATGAATATCTCCTCGACTCTGAAGAAAGCGTGGATTGACACGGATCTTCATTTCAAAAACATCCCTTAGTCCACATGGAGCGACCAGAATCAATTGATCCTGTTCATCTAATCTAATCCCTAATGCTGTAGCAGTTTCTGGAAAACATGATATCGCATCAACGGTAGAATGATAGGGCGCAATCCGATTAGCAATATGCATGCGTGCTTCATTTTTCACTGACCATGGTAATTGTGGTTGTATCCGGGAAAGCTCTTGTTCCCATACTTTTTCTATTTCTTCATCTAGATCACTAGCATCATAATAGACCACATCAATATCTGATAATGGTGTACGAGGTTCTATCTGATGAAGTTGATCCCAGATTTTCGAACGCACAAATCCAGCGCATACCCAACTATCTGGCAATCCTAGATCCCGTACATTTCGCAAAATCTCCATCATCCAGCAATCAGCAGTGATCCATTCTATAATAATTTGGTGTATCATCTGTTCGTGATCGCTATGAGGTACAGGCATATCTATTATCTCCTTTATAAAAAAGATTTAAGATCGTCTATCTTTTCGTTTGAACTATTTACTTGCTTTTGAATTGCATCTTTCATATAGCGGGCAAATTCTTGTAATTGTATAGTCTCTAACGCAGTAGAATCACTAACTCCTTGATATTGATCAAGGCAAGTCTGGATAAGCTTGGAATATGTAGCAGGAACATGTGTTAATCCCCACTCTCCGCCTTCTTGTTTGGAAGAAATTACATTTTCTCTGAGGAAAAATAAGATCCGACACAGATTGAGTGTGAAATATACAGGTGATGCAACAATATCGTCTTCTACATGTTCAATATCTGCCAAAATCGAGCGAATATACCACTGTGGATCAATAGGTACAAATACTTCTTTGATCTCTTTGCCATATAGGGTTACACCTCGATCATACGTTACAAATATATGAGCTGCTAGATCAGGATCTTCTGCTCCTTCACAGACATATTGCTTATCTGTTCGATACTTTTCCCGGTGATATGCAGAATAATGGAATTCAAATGGAGTAGGATATACAAACTGCTTCACATCGTTTTCCAATAATATACTTATCTCAAATCCACTACTAGACATCAGATGTTCTTCTAATTTCAAAAGTCTGTTAGCGATATGGAGCTTTGACGAACGATTGACTTTCTGTTGCACAATAACCAGCAAATCGATATCACTGTGATGCGGATGAAAACCACCCATCGCTAAAGAACCATGAATATAAATGCCTACCAAATTATGCGCCAATTCTTCTTGAAATAAATGAATAATGTCTGCTACACCATAACAATTATTTGATATCATCGCTTGAATGTCCACTATTCTCTACTCCTTTATTCGATATCTGATGCAATATCTTCTATTTTGTACTGTCTCTGTTATGTACTCCTTCTACTAATAATATACCAAAAAGGCATCCCTAACTTTCCAGGAATGCCTTGGGTATGATGTTCTACTGATAATCCACTTCTTCGGTAAAATGAATCTGTTGCAATCGCTCTTGAATCCGTTGAATTTCAGCCGACGTTAGCGGTGCGTTGGGCGCAATTTTGTAATTACGTCCGGTCACATAGCTCACTTCTGTATGACTATCAAAAGCATACGGTGTCTGCGGAACAGGTGTTTTCGTATAATCGGTAAAATCGATCACCGACCATGCTTGATCTCCATCTTGTTTACGCAAAATAAGACGTTGGTACGCATTTTCAGTCCATAAATAACGAGTATCGGCTGGTGAATTATTGCCATCTAAAGCTGTTGTATATCCGGAGCCTCTGAACATTAATGTAAATTGGGATTGATGATTGGTCGCTCCTGATTGGGTGCGATACGTTTGACCAAGCTCATTAATCCCTACAATACTCACATCACGTCCTGCTGGAAAATGATCGACAAAGTCTTTCCATCCATTGAACAAGTTATCATGACGTAACACCCAGTTTGTATCAATCACTATAGATAAATAATTAACTGTATTCATCATTTGATACGGATTATCGACATATTGCTGTGCTGTATATAGTTGAGGCTCAGCATTCGAATCTTTCACATACGGATCACCCGGATGAATCGTCCAACGGGAGGACTTTTCCACATACCTTGAACCAATCGGGTCGATCGTGACAGGATTCATAAATACAGCTCCGCTATTGTCTACATCTCCTTGCGCTGGCACTAATGGATTATATTGATTCGACCAGTAAGGCATTAATGGCGAACCTTCTCCAAATAATTGATTCACATTATACTGTGTCGCTGCCCAGCCCATATACGAAGTGATCTCAAAATGATCTTTGAGCCATGTCACCTGCTCTGGATTGACGGCAAAGCTAGACAATGAAGTAGGACGATATGCTACCGGAATACTGGTAAATACTGAAGGTTGCCCTACTGTACCTGATTCATGCAACGCATTCATAGCATTATAGCGATACATATACAACCACTCATTCATTTCATTGCCCCATTGTGCTAATGTATAGTGATTGTTCGGATAACCTGACAAAATACCTACTTCATCTCCATACAGATCCACATACTGTAATACTTGTTGTAATTGTGGACGATTGCTTTCTTGGAAAACAAAATTGTTATCGATTGCCCATGTAATGTGTAAATGCGGATCAATCTGTGCCAGCATACTACGCATCTGTTGCATTTCAGCTAGTGTCGTCGAAGAACCTGATCCTCCTTCTAACATCACAGATACAGCAAAATATTGCTTTCTACGTTCACCTGCTACGACTTTCAGCTCAAATTCTTTATTTAGATATACGCTGGTCGAAGGTGAGGTTACACTGATTTGAAACGGAATTGTACTGCCTACAGGCGGAATATTATGCACATTGATAATACGTCCCTGTTCATCAATAATTCCTGTATCATTTTCAAATCGAATATGCAGGTCGGCTGGTAAATACTCAGGTGCAATCGGCTGACCGTACACATCTTGAAGCACATAACGAATACGCCATGAATCCAACTTGAGCGATACCGATTGATCTAACGTATACGTATCCATATAAACAGAGCGAATGACACGATCTGGCTCCGCTTCCGGCTGTTCTACAGGTGGAGTTACTGGTGGTGGTGATTTGATAGTGACCATCACCATCGTCGTGACATGAAGATCAAGCTTCGCTTGTGGTGATACAAGATGAAGTGTGACCGGAATCAATCCACCTGTTGCGGGAATATGTTCAGGATGAATAATTTTGCCACGGGTATCAAATATATTTAATTTATCTTCAAATTGATACGTAAGATCGGATAATATTTTCTCAGGCCAAGCAATCTTCTGACCTTGATACCAGAAATAAAATGATAGTTGATAATTATTATATGTTGCTGGATCATTCCACAATACAGGAGCGTCTATACTCACACGATCAAATACAAATATAGGCTCAACTGGAGGTGAAGTTACTGGTGGAACAACAGGTACTTCAGGATCGGGTCTAGGATTATTTTGATTACGGTCTTTGTCTTTGGCATTTGCTCGTTTTCCTGTGATCTCAGGTGTTGTTTCTACTTTATCTATGGTTGTAGCAGGTGATTTACCGCCTATCGTCAGTACAGGTTGAAGGTCTGGCTCTGCCTCACTCGCTGGCTTAGATACAGGCTTATTCCCTTGCGCTAACAATTGCTTTGCACGCTGATGTAACTCATCTCCAGATTGTAGTACCCGATAAGCGACCAGTATAGCCGCCTGACGTTGAACAGGCTGTTTTGGTGCAAACAGATGTTGCTCATTTCCTTGCATCAAGCCTAACTGCTCCATCAGCCATACGCTGGACTTGGCATAATCTGAAATATCTGCTTGATCGGCAAATGTAGCTATGCCTTCTTTTTGCAAGGTATCGGTTAATCCTAGATAACGAGCATACCAGACCGCTATGTCTTGACGGGTAATCGATTGCTTTACACCAAATGTGGTTGCATTGATCCCATTGGTAATCTGATGTTGATACAATGCACTGACATAAGGAGCAGCCCAAGGAGAGACATCTGTAAAAGGTAGTACTGTTCCTGGTTCGGATGTCCAATTCAAGCTTTTAACAAAAACGCTCGCCCATTCCTGTCTGGAAATCGAGCGTTGCGGTTGAAAGCTTCCATCTTCATAACCTGTAATGACTCCTTGCGCGGATAATGACGTAATTGCATCAAAAGCATACGATTGTTTGATATCGGTAAATGCTTCTGTGCTAGTGGCTGAAACGCTTGTCGCATTCGTACATAATAGTAATATCATCAGCAAGCAAGCTACATACTGCCTCATGTGTGTTGACCCCACTTTGAATATCATAAGATTATTTAAAGCTTGTTGATATAACGAACAAGCTATAACGTTGTATTCACCTCCAAACACATCGTATGAACCTTTATTTCAAAATTAATACAATACTTTAGACCCATACATACTGGTATGTACTCTTCGAAGTAGGGTAAAAGTTGAACAACTATACTACTAATTTATTTACGTATATATCGAATTATACAACAATTTATCGGAATATTAAGGAAAGGTTTGAAGAAAAATCGAAAAAAGCCGCTTTATTATAAACGGCTTTTCGGTATTATGCATATAAATGGATATTTTGTTAGTTAATTCTTATTCTCTTGTCTACGGCGTCTTAATTCTTCCGTAATTTTACGTCCTGTTGGCGTTTGAGCGAGTCCGCCCCGAGCTGTTTCACGATGTTCACTTGGCATCGAACGTCCGACTTGTAACATGACATCGACCACTTCATCTGATGGAATAGCGCTACGTACTCCAGCTAGTCCCATATCTGCCGCTGCTAACGCATTTACTGCACCTAATCCATTACGAACAATACAAGGAATCTCGACTAACCCTGCTACTGGATCACAGATTAATCCAAGTGTATTTTTTAGAGCCAGCCCTACAGCATGCATCGCTTGTTCCGGTGTACCACCACGCATCTCAACCACTGCTCCAGCGGCCATACCTATTGCTGAACCGACTTCTGCCTGACATCCACCTTCTGCGCCTGAAATCGAAGAGTTGTTAGCAATCACATAACCGATAGCACCGGCTGCGAACAATCCTTGTACCATCTGTGTATCATCCCAACCAAAACGCTCTTGCGAACTGACAAATACTCCCGGAATAATACCACATGAGCCTGCGGTAGGCGTAGCGATAATCCGTCCCATTGAAGCATTCACTTCTGATACGGCTAATGCATAAGCCATCGCACGCGTCGCATCACTGCCTGACGATGTATCTCCGCTTAACATATAGTCATGCACACGACGTGCATCTCCACCAGTCAGTCCACTTCGTGAAACGGTATCTTCTGTGATTCCGCGCTCGACTGCTTCTTTCATCACCTGATAATAATCAGTCATTTGTTGAATAACGTCTTGCTCGCTTACTCCTGTTTCTTTCACTTGCTCTTCAATCATCAGTTCCGCTATCGTTAGTGAACGTTCTTCACATAACCGAACAATATCTTTTAATGTGCGAAATTGCATATCACACTCTCCTTTAAACTTCGTTTACTTCAAATCAATAACAGCTGCCCGGGTAACATAAGGCAATTGCAAAATCTGGTTAAGCACAGACTGGTCAGGTACAGTATCAAGTTCTATCACAGTCATCGCTTCTCCGCTACGTGCTTTGCGATCAACATCCATAAATCCGATATTCAGTTCAGCATCGCTCAGTGTACGTGTAATATCAGCAAGTACTCCTTTACTATCCATATGCTCAACTGCTAACATCGGATATTGGCCCGACCCGCGCACATCGAATCCATTTAACTCATGAATCTCAATATTGCCTCCACCAATCGAAGCACCTGCGACTTCGGCACGTTCTTCTCCATGCTGTACAATAATACGCACAAAGTTAGGATGAGGATAATTGCCTGTTCCTTTATCAAAAGAAATCGTAATGCCTTGACGATCCGCTTCTTCAGCTGCATCCGGTAAGCGATCATCATCGGTATCATAATCAAGCAAACCGCCTACTAGAGCAAGATCTGTTCCATGCCCCCAATACGTCTCTGCAAAAGAACCATACAAAATAATCTGTACATGCTCAGGACATTTGCCCAAAAAGTGTCGCGCTGCTCTACCCAAACGTGCTGCTCCTGCTGTATGTGAACTAGACGGTCCTACCATTGCAGGTCCAATAATATTAAATACATTTTTAAATCGCATCATTTTTCTTCTCCCTTATCACCAAAATATGCGCGCACAAAAAAAGACAGTGAATAGCCTGCGCGTGGCCTATTCCTCTGTCCTCGTTACCTGAGAGTTTAGACCGAACACAACTGTCGGTGGTACTCCTTGGGTGGCTCATATGCTCTCTCCAGAGTTGCATCCAATAGCGGTTCGGGTACCTGAGAGATTAATTAACCATCGCCAAATAGTTAGCTTGCTCCTTCGGTGGTGGATCACATACATCCACAGACTCTCCCTCTATCTTCATGTGCAGTTATTTATTTACGTGATTGACCTGATCTTATTAACGTGAATACGTTCAATATCTTTAGCTTAATTCAGCACACCTGACACTGTCAATTGATTGATTTGAAAAACAACTAATAAGTGGTAGACATAACAAAATCCTTTCCCGATATGCTCGAAAAAGGATTTTGCTAGTGAATCTATAGAACATTTTATCTTATATACTTGTAGATACAACTATCCTCTTAATAACGATTCAGCGCCATCTACAAATATCTCTGTACCTGTTACATGAGAAGCTTCACTAGATGCTAAAAACAGCACAAGGTTAGCTACTTCTTCGATTTTGCCAGGTTCACCTTTAAGCGGATGATCACCTTCAGGGAATTCCATAGGAATCTCTACTTCTTTTAGATCATCACTTGGATACGTATTATCATCGATTTCAGTATCGATCGCTCCCGGACAGATAGCATTGACTCGAATTTTGTAACGAGCCAGTTCCAATGCCGCCATTTTCATAAAAGCAACTTGCGCTGCTTTGGTAGAGGCATATGCAGAGAATCCTACATTAGAGAATACACGATTACCATTGATAGAACTTGTAATAATAATACTACCACCATTTTCTTTCAAATGAGGGATAGCATATTTTACAGTTGCAAATGTACCGCGCAAATTGATCTCTACCGTTTGATTCCAATCATCTATTTCCAAAGTTTCAATAGGAGCTTTGCTACCGTTGATTCCTGCATTAGCAAATACAATATCCAATTGACCTGCTTCAGACGCTACTTGTTTCATTGCACTTTCAATCATTTCTGGCTTGGAAATATCGCATTCGATTACATATGCTTTACCGCCAGCTTGTTCAATTTCAGCTTTGGTTTTTTCTGCATTTTCAGGCGTACGATCTAACATATATACAACAGCACCTTCTGCTGCAAATCGTATCGCTGATGCTTTACCTATTCCTGATCCGCCACCTGTTACTGCTGCTACTTTACCGGTTAATTTTGTTTCTGCCATGGGGATAAGCCTCCATATTTCAGAATTTGTCTTTTAAAGATAAACGTTGTAGCTCTATGATAACGTTATCTCGTTTCCTATTGTAAGTACCCTAGCAGACAGAGCAGTGAATCAGATGATTGCATATTATTCAGTGTGCTGAATAGAATCGTTCTTTTTCGGTTTGGGTAGAATCACAGAAAAGGTAGAACCTTTATTGGGTCTGGATACAAAATTCAATTCACCCTGATGATCTTTGACGATCCGCTCTGTAATATATAATCCAAGCCCTGTTCCTCGAATATTGTGCTTGGAAGCAGAACTTGCCCGGAAAAATTTTTGGAATATGCGACTATGATCTTCCGGTGGAATCCCGATCCCTGAATCTTTGATCGACACCGAAATATGATCCTGTAATTCGTTGATAACAATATGAACCATCGAATCATCTGAAGAGTATTTAAGAGCATTACTAATCAGATTTCGAAAGACTTGAATTAAGCGTTGCTGATCGCCGTTAATAAATACTTCATGCAATCCTTCATGGTGAAGCATGATACGGTCTCTTGATTCTGGATTCCATTGATCACAAATACCTTGCAACATTTCATATAGCGGAATATAAGTCATATGATACTCGGCATAATCGGCTTCGATCCGCTGAATATCTAGAAAATCATCTATTAAATGAGACAACCGCTGTCCTTCTTGATGAATCGTTTCTATAAAAGCATGCCTTTTTTCAATCGACATATCTTCATAGATCATTAACATTTCGATATAACCCATCATTGCAGATAATGGTGTGCGCAATTCATGAGAGACTACGCTCATCAATTCATTTTGCATCTGCTTCATATGCTCTTCTTCAGTGCGATCTCGAAAAACAAGAATCACACCATGTTCAATCTGTTGCACCGTATCTGTTACTGGAGTGACATAGAGCGATAGAATCTTTTCATTTTGTAACAATACCATCTCGCCTTGATTCCATGTGTGTTCTCCTTGCAAAAATCGCTCTAACTTTTCGATCCATAAAGACGTTTCGGTGACCAGTTGACTTTCTATATCACGTAACAATTGCTGGATAGGATAACCGGTATAATCTTTGATGGAAAATAGCGATAACATCGTCGGATTAATAAATGAAATAATCCCTTGAGAGTCACACATCACAATGCCTTCTTGTACCGATTCCAGTAAATTGCCGGTAATACTTTTTTGCTTTTCTGCTGCACCTTGTTCTTCTCGTAATCGATCGGTCAGCACTTCCAATTGACGTTCATGTTCATAACGCTCAGCTTGCGCTCTTTCTTGTTGCGTCAAGTCATGTACAAAAAATGTCTGAAACGAAGATTCTTCGGCTAGAATCTCACTGCGTGTTAATCCCACTTGAAAAGCTGTACGGTCTGCATGAATAGCTGTGACCGGGCAGTTGTTGTCTCCTGCTGGAATCGTATCTAGTAGTAATAATTCCGATAATGGTCTACCCATCACTTGTTCACGTGTATAGCCAAACATCTTTTCAGCGGCAGGATTAAACTCTGTTATTTTTTTCTGATGATCTGTTGAAATGATGCCATCGATAGCGTATTTGAGAATAGCACTTTTTTGAGCTTCACTTTCCGCCAGATCAAATGTACGTTCAACTACACGAATTTCTAAATTCTCTTTATCATGTTGAATTTGCAAAAACTGCTCTTCTAATACCAGTGATACTAATTTGAAGTTATCAATTAATGCGTGAAATTCAACAATATTACTATCCGGCCAATCTATCGGCTTATTTTTACTCAATTTATCAGGAATATTGTTAGACGCTTTGGCTAACTCCAGTAAAGACTTAGTAATTTTACGGCTAATCGGACCTGCCAACAAAATCGCTATCCCGATAACAATCAAAATCGTTGTAATACTTTGAATATAAAATATATAAATACGTTCTAAATAAAACGCCGCTGTCAATTTTAAAATTAATCGATAATTATGATCTAATGGAATATCCATAACAAAGTACGACTCCTGCCATCGCTCGATCAGGGTTAACCGATTTATAGGGAAATGATGAAAAATAGTAGCTCCATCTTTGGTAGTAGAAATAATCAAAGATTCATCATTTCTAGACTCTACAAGTTGTTGTGTCGTCTCGCTATTGAGCGTGCTATACATAGATGTACCTAACGGGCTTACGACAACTGAATCGATATAAAAGTTCTTTTTATATATGTTCATTAACGGTTTGGTTTTGCGCATATCTGACAAACTAATCTGTATATCTTGCTTATACACTTGTGAAGAACGTTCCATATATGAAGAATACAACCCTTGAATATCATAAAATTGTTGATGACTAATAACCACTAATAATAACAACGCTGTAAAGATAACGAAGGCAATTAAATATTTAAAAATAATACGTCCCAGCGAAATCGAATAGATCGGCTGATTGCCTATCGCTACCCGACTCATAATACTTTCTAACAAAATCGAAGCAATCAATAAATTAATAATGCTATTAAAACTTTGCTCAAGAAGAATCAATGCGATCATTTGAATATCAATAGGATGAAGACGATATTCATACATACCATATATCAGAGGTAGACCTATACATAACCAAAAGATCAGATCTGCTTTGAATAAAACTCCTCTGCTAAATCGCTTGAAGTACAAATGCAAAAATAAAATCTCCAAACCAAACAAGCCGGTCATAAAAAGATAAGACCCGCCAAATCCAAAAGGTATATTTATAGCGAGTAAAGCAGGCACAGCAAATCGTAATCCATATAACCGGAAAATAATCAGAAGTGCTGCGCTGCCCAGTGCAAACCGTAAATTTAAAGATAAGTCCAATTTAAAATAATTGCCTGCTATGCCAAAGATCGTTAAGATGATTGTTCCTATCAAAGGAGATCGGAACCAAAGAAGTATTCTGTATTTCATGACTAACGGTCCTTTCTACCACGGACAGCAGGTTAACCCGAAAGACCTTCTGATAACAAACCATCTGGAGTCACTCCAGGATATTCGTATCTTATAATGTCAGTCTCCGATACAGCTTTGCCTATCTGTGACTCAATAAATTCCAGTTCACCTTCAGAAGCACCAATACAATGCTTCATCCCCGGTTCTACAACGATAACATCACCTGGAGAGATCATCGTGATAACTCCATCAAGGCAGATATATCCTATACCTGATATAATCGTCCATACTTCTTTACGTAATTTATGTTCATGATAACTGATAAAGCGACCTGATGTAATCACGACTCGTTTGGTCACTGTCTCTAGCCCGCCTTCATCTTGCCGATGAGAAATAATCGTTTGTTTGCCCCAGAAGCGTTCTTCAAACCGCGGAGCAATTTCTATCTGTCCCACCATCTCTTTAATGCCTGTAGCATCTTCACGATTGGTCACTAAAATACCGTCAGGCCCTGCCACTACGATCACATTAGGAACATTCCATATACTTACCGGTATATCGAGTTCGTTAATAATACGAGTATCTTGAGATAAAGGAGAGATATATCCTGAACCGGTCACATCAAAATCCATTTCACGAATTAATGAATCCCATGTTCCCAAATCTCTCCATTCTCCATGAAACGGTAATACAGATATATGCTTTGTTTTTTCTACAACCGCTAGATCAAAACTTGTTTTGGGTAATGCTAAATAGTGCTTTAACAATTCATTATAGTTAGAGTTCCAACCTTGATTTTCAATATGGTCTAGCAAAAATCCTAAGCGGAATGCAAATACACCGCAATTCCACAATGCCCCTTTATGTATTAACGATTGGGCAGTGATTATATCTGGTTTTTCTAAAAAGGAGCAAACCCCAAAATATTCCTTATCCACCAGTTCAGACATCAATGGTACAATATATCCGTATTTGTCTGAAGGCTCCGTTGGAGAAGCACCCATTAAGACCATCTCATCACCAGACTTCTCCAATATAGATGGAAGCTTACGCAAATGCTCAAAAAACTCGTCACCGGCATAACCGTCTACCGGCATGACTCCTATCATTTCATCACGTGTAGCACCAGCATGATGATATAAATATGAAGCTGCTAAAGCGATTGCCGGAAACGTGTCTCTTTGCGCAGGTTCTTCAATAATCGTAGCATCGATACCAATTTGCCCACGAATCAGATCAGCTTGATACCCGCTAGCTGAAAAATAAGCTTGCTCTGACAAACCTGCATCTTGCAATTGTCTCCAGATTCGCTGTAGCATACTTTCAGGCTGACCTTGATGACGAAGAACAGGAAGAAATTGTTTGGGACGATTAACGTTCGATAAAGGCCATAAACGTTTACCTGACCCACCGGACAACAATATCATGCGCATATATGAAACCCTCTTCCGAAAAATGTAGTAAGAACTTAAAAAAACTGTTCATTTTAGCTGTTTCTGCCGAAAATAAATATAGGGAGTCGAATGATACTATAGTCCTATTCCATTTTCTCATGTATATTTTAAGAAAGTTCTCTTTTCCGTATAAAATTTCATGCTAATTGATTCGCATTTTTTTAACATTTGGATTACTTTCATTGTTTTAAAGCTGAAATTGCTATGTTTACTTGAAATTCTATTCTTGATCTTTCTATATATTTCGCTTAAATATCGTTGTATTAAGCATGTTATAGAATAGTAAAGGGAGATATTCAACAAGCCTATTATTTTTCATACAGGAGAGTGACAGCGATGTCTATCAAAGTTCTTCTTATTGAAGATGAGAAAAGTCTGGCAGATATGATTGCATTTTTTCTTCAAGAAGAAGGTTACCTTACCGAAATGATTCATGATTCCAAAGACGCTATTCAAAAACTGTTTCATTTCAAACCGGATATTATCGTAACCGATCTTATGCTTCCTGATATGGATGGAAGTGAATTAGTCAGTCAGATCCGCAAACAATCTACCGTACCTGTATTGATGATATCTGCCAATACGATGCTGAATGAGCGGATCAAGGCACTGGATAACGGTGCTGATGACTTTTTGTGTAAACCATTTAGTCTCAAAGAATTGGATGCTCGCATCAAAGCATTGCTACGTCGTAGTGGCCCGACTATTATTACCGAGCCCAAAGTCAATGTATCTAAAGACAAAAAAGGACGAATTTCTGTGAATGACTATCGTCATAGTCTGTTTGTCGAAGAACAAGAAGTTGAAGTCACTCATATCGAATTTGCGATTATGAAAGAACTGTATAATTACCCTGGCAAAGTCTTTACCCGCAATGAACTGATGGATCGTATTAAAGGAGGAGATCGCGCTTATCTGGATCGTACCATCGATGTACATATTTCCAGCTTGCGTAAAAAGATAGAGCGCGATCCCAAAAATCCTCAGCATATTCGTACAGTATGGGGTACAGGATATAAATATGTGATGTAATATCAGCTTATCATTGGATTGTTTTACATTCGCCTTCGCTTTTTCCAGCGTTTATAAGGAAGAATACAAGCGATACCAGCTAATATCCCTATACCGAACAGTATCCAGCCTATACGATAAGCAGAAGCTAGAATAATAACAACAGTGCCACTTCCACTGTCTTCGCTCATAAACCCAGTGGTCACGCCATTCACAGCCAATCTTGCTCGCTGAGTCTCTCCATTCAGGCGGAATTCCCAGAGCGGATTCGGCGATTCTGTTTCACGAATCAGCACTTGCTCATGATTCGGATTGCTGAGTATAAAACTTCGTTCCATCGAATTTTCACGATTGGCTTTGATTGTAGCTTTATGTGAAGGAACTGTAAAAAACTGATCGATATCTTGACCTTCAAATAACATGAATTGATCGACCATGATCATCGCTTTATACGGAATAATAGAGTAATTTTTAATTTGAAAAGAACCTTTTACTTTCTGATCTGCATGCGCTAGCATTTGGAACTGCATCATCGCGGTTCCGGCTGGCGCTTTTATAATTTGATCGTAATGGTTCCACTTCGTTTTATCCTCTTCTTCTACTTCATTAATATAAGAAGTCTGCAATATCTGAGAATCAGCATTCAAAAATACTAATTTCATATGACGCTGTTTGACATGTTGTGAGATCGCATCCAGAGTGACTGAATATTCTTCTAATGGACTAGCTTTCATTTTTTGAGAAGCATAGATATTCCAATCACAAGAATAACTAGGTGCATATTCGATCGACATGCCTTGAGCAGATATTACTTTGCGTGTATGACCGGGCTGAATATCTGTCATACATTCGGCTGAACTGTTTTGAAGCAAGCTTTCGCTCGTCTCTTCACTTGGCAGTACATTCACTTCATTCGCTTTCATCAAATGAATATCTTGATCGGTCGTTAGGGAAGGCACCTGACTATCCAACACCAATTTCAATTGATATGTGCCTTTCGTTAGCAACAGATCCTTGAACTCTATCCGCCCGTAATTACGCAGTAATCCTGGAATACTTAATTTTTGCTTGGCGAATCCATCTTGATCAGGCAATGTCTCGATAACTGTATTTTTGGTCGTAGTATTTTCTGTCGATCGGGTATATGCTTGATCACTTGTTATCTGGCGGGAAATGACTTCGCCTGTTTTTTGATTGATCCATTTCATCGTTAAGTTGCCTTGATATCCGGAAGGAATATTTGCCAAAATCGAGGCAGAATAGTTGGCTGTTTTGAGAATATCTACTTTTTTCTGCAATGTTCCTTGTTGATAACTGATTCCTCGTCCCATACTTAACAAAGGAAAAGCACGTTCTGTCTGCGTATTCCCTTGTCCGGAGAAATCATTTTCAGCTTCTAATGTAAAAAATAATTTACCTCGCTTCACTGCTTGCTCTACCGGAAATGATAACTTCTCTGCTTGATCGGTAGGTACAATCGCCAGTAAGTTGATCGCATTAAATCCTTTTACATTATTGACTGTAATCGCTGAATCTCCTGCGGGAAAATGATGTTCTCCCAGATCAATCCATTCAAACTGATTGCTTCCTTCATGTTGAGTAGTAATCTTCACCTGTTTGTCAGGCAATCCAAATACCAGTTCTCCACCTTGCTTGTTCATAAATACTCTCGCATACACATGGGATGTCTGCTCTTGCTCCATTTTTTTATGCATTGTAAATGTATTCGGTTTACGATATTTCCCCAGATCTAACAGCTGAATATCATGAATCCACCAGTAATTTTTTTGTTCAGGACGTTGCTGGGTTAACAGATCAATTCGCATCCATTTACTACCCGGTGGAGATACATATTCCCCGTAGAAATTCACCCCGTTGAAGTTATTTTCTTCCGAAGGAGCCACAACATAACTCACTCCAAGTTCATCCATATGCTCATCATAAAATCTCATTTTGACATGCATTTTATTGGTACCTCTACCTGAAGCAGTAATATTAAATTGATACGGATTATTTTCTTTGGCTTCGATCATGCCTGATTTAGCAACTTGCCAGATATTGTTGGCATCGCCTTTAATAATTTCTCCATGCAACGTAGGAACATCATTCAATCCCTCCAGAGGATTCGCCTGTACACTAAACATTTGCGGATTATCAGGTGTGAAGAACTTTTCAGTTCGTAATAATGAATCAAAATCGACAACAGTTCGTCCTTCAAGCTTGCTCATCTGATAAGGCTGTACGTCTAATTTTTCACTGGCAAAAGTGACTGCAATTCCTGCATCCATCTCCATATCGAATGAAAAATTTTTAATATTTTGTGAAGAAAGATACCAGAGCCAATCGTTGGTAGAAGCAAATGTTTTGGACCATTTTAAAAATGCATTTCCATCTTCAATCGCATCAAATGGACGTAAATAATCTTCTTCTGGCAATTGCGATAAAAATAAATCATTATACGAAGAAGCTTCAACATAATCGCCTTTACGTACGGTCTGAATCGTATTCAGCTTCGGATTCAGCGTAGTGAACAACACACCGAATTGATTGAAATTAAAACCAGGTTGATGGCTATAACTTTCCAAGCGACTATATCCGTATGGTGTAACCACTTTGGCAGGTAAAATATTCATATAATCAGGCGCCTGATCCAATTGAAAGATTGAAAAGATCGAATTTTGATACGTTCGCTTCAATCCCGCCTGATCTTCTAGCATCGATAATTGAAATTGTTGCCGCTTTTCCTGTCCTTCATATTCGTTATGATAGACAAGTTGATTAATGCCAAACGTAGAGAACAATGAACCCATTTTCGAGCTCAACCCATTGTCCAACATATACTCTAGAAAATTTATATAATACGTAATACTTGGATCGTTACCTTCATGATGAAAAATCGTATTTTTGGGCGAAGAATAGACTTGAAAATCACCGGTCGCTTTTTGCATCGATGTCTCGCCTTTATTCCAGTAAGGTGTAGCTACGCCGTTAAAACTCTGAATCATATTATCTGCGATCGGAAAATATAACGCTTTGCTATCATAACGATCAGGATCTGTTAATTTATTTGCCATTTCGGTATATTCTTTAGGCACTGTCACGGGCTTATAGTACCCTGCTACAAATTGCGTACGTAAAGGTGTTACATAAATAATCAGACACGCAATCACCGCTACAAAAGCAGTATGTTTGATTATTCGCTGTATTCTGGAACTTCCAAACCATTCAAGTAACTGTATAATCCCAAACGTCAACAGCACTCCAAAATTCAAAGCTATCAACCCAATAAATTTATTTGGATCACGAAAAACAGAACCGATCACAGGTGTCTTGGTTACCAAAATCACAAAAAATCCAGCAATCGAAGGAAAAGTAGTTCCAGTAGCTGCAATCAAGAAGAATAATGTTAATAAAGTGAAAATCAAAATAATTGGATTTTTGTGTGAACGAGTGACCATCGCATATCCGATAAGCAGTAATAACACCCCACCACCGATATAAAATACGATCGGTAGACTGGATAATGGAAACATAGGCCACCAGTAACTTAGCAAATAAGCAACATTTTTCAGTGTACTGTTACGGCTAAATAACGATAACGTATCGACCACATTGATATTGTGCTGGGATGCCTGTGCATCCATAAGGATACTTCCCATATACAAAGACAACCAGTAAAAACTTAATAAGCCGAAAAAACAGCCGAAAATGAGCCATTTACGAGCAAAATTAATATACAAAGGTTTTAAAAAAGCCCAACCATTTTGTCTATACGTCCATGTTAATTTGATTAATAAAAGAGCTGTAAAAAATGCTAAATAGATCATGCCAAAAAAGAAATAGTGAATCGCGGCTGCGCTAATAGTAAATACCGCTGCCAACATAAAAAGATCGATCCAATTCCGCTGATATAATTTATGTAGATGATAATGATGAATCTGTTGCTTCTGAAACTTCGGATCAAAACTACTAAAGAAAAATCGCAACACTAATGGAAACAGACTGTACCCGCACAATAAATAAATATGCTGAATACGAAAAACAACCCATGGATTCAGCGCATAAAATAAAGCTCCGACCACTATCGCAAAAATACGTGTTTTGGTAAAACTAGGCGAGTAATACACACTAACTAATCGCTTAGCGAAAGCATACATCGAAAAAGCAGAAATAAATAATAAACCTGTAATAAATGATTTGAGCAACACGGGGCCACTTTCCCCGAATGCTAATGATAATAAATAGAAAGGCAGAATATACAAAATACGTGGTGCATTAAATAAAGTAGACGTCGACCAGCGCTCATTCCATACCCCTGCAATTTCTTCTAGATAGCGATGAGAAGTTGCTCCAAAAGCGATATCGCTAAAAACAATTTGTCCGGGGCTATAAATAGGGAGTAAAAACAACAGGATGGCTGCCAGCATAATCATGACAGCTACCAGATCATAGCGATACATTTCGATCCATTTTTTCATACGACAGCCTCCTTTCTACTCTTATGTCTTATCTACTTGTTGAATACTGTAGCTAGAGATCACTTAATATAATCACTTCAGGCTACATCGTAATTAACGTCGTAATTGAATAATCGCTTGTAATCCGCGATCAGTATTACGTAATTTGAGCCGTCCACCAATCGTTTTGAGAAAAGCATCCATATGATACAGACTGATCGTATCTGCATTGTTATTTTGAGAATAATCTGACTGAAAATAATTCCAGCGCATCTTATCATCAATACCTCCACCTGTATCTTCTATCGTAATTACAATCTCTTCTTCTTCCATACATGAACTGATTTTAAGTGTTTTGTTCGCTCGCTTGGATCTGGGTGCAAATGCACCTTGTTCATTCATATCTGCTGGTGCTTCATAATGATGTGCCATCGCTGTTACTGCATTTTCGACCAATCCTTGAATCGTGCGATACAACATAGCAGATTGAGCAGCGATCGGAGATACAGGCTCCTGCTTCACGATCACTTCAATCCCTTTCATATCCAGCGCACGATTCGCCCATTTCAACGACTCTGTAATCACTTCATTCATATCGGCAAAATGAATACCTGCTGCACCATGCATCTTCTGCTCTAATTCTTCACGCAATTCTTGTACAGATAGAGCCAGTTCAGCAATATAAGATTCCTGCTTCAATCGTCCTTGTGTGAAATTCTGGTTCAGCTCGCGGAAAAATTCAAGTTCAGCGCGTGATGCAGAATCTCCTCGACTGGCAGAAGCTTCTAAATTGTCTGCTAAATTATTATAAAAACCAAGCAACTTCAGATCATCTCCACCTGTTAAGCGTGTTGTTCGATTCTGTAGTTGTTGTAACTGTTCTTCCATCGACTGCAACATCGGTAAATAGTACGTATCTTGTTGCTGTTTTAAATCTTCTTCACGACGTTGATCCCGTACTTGAGTATTGATGGTATTGTCTTTGATCACCCGTCTACGATAAAACACCATTACAATAGCCGCTATAAACAAAATCGGTATATAGATTAACAACATCCGATTTCGGAACTGATTCACATTTTTGACAGTATCGTTATCCATTTCATGAACAGCGATATACAGCGCATGATTATCATCAATACGACTGAATCCAATGCCGTATTTCAGATGATTGTCTTCGACTATTCCTGTGTTACCGTCTAGTAATTTCTTAGTAACTGTTGTAATATCGACTCTACCGATATCTGTTGATGTCCGTGATCCTACTACTTTGAATTCTTCATTATAGATTAATGTCTCATAATGGGTAGGATCAGCTATAATGCGTTGGGTTAACATAGCGGTATCAATCGTACGCACTGCAAATCCATTTTGGCTTGTGCCTTTGATCCGACAGATCATATATTGTACAGGTTGATTATTTTCTGTCGTAAATCCTGTAATCCCACAGCCATTTTGCAACGTTTGGATCTGTTTGACAGCGGCTTGCATTACCGGGTTATCATGTCCACCGATCAGTTCATATTGATTGTTCAGCACATAGAATTCACCTGGATTGCGTGTTATTCCATTGGTATAAGATCGTTTGGCATTATCCAATATATTTTTGCCAATCGTCGCTGCCAATTCATTAAGTTCTACTTGCCACGTCTGATACTGGCTATTGATATTGGTAGAAGTAGCTTGCACAATATCTTGCAGACGTGTTTCACTAATCTCGGTAATCTGTGTCTGATATTCACGAACAGCAAACCATTGGATTGCAAATAGCAATACCGCTGAAATGCCCATAACAACTGCATACAAAATCAGCCGTTGCCATATGGGTCTAATAAAAGCCCAACCTTTCATGACGATTTCTCTCCTTTGCGTTGCTCCAAACGATACAGTATCGCTTGCATAAGACATTCCAGTTCAAATGTAACCAATGGCAATCGTGCACACCATAAGTGCGGTGTTCGGCGTTGCAGTGCTGCAAATCGCACAGCATCTTCGGGTTCTCCGTAGCTAAGGAGCAACAGTTCGCAATGCTTCGCGATATACAGAAGGTCTAATTCTTCTTCCGTATACTCGCGAAGATTCACGATATAAATGTCGTAAGTTTCATCCATATGTTTGAGTCCATGAGATACAGTTAATGTCAGATTGGCATGCTGATTTCCTTGATATTGGTGAAATAAACGCATTCCTTTTTCCCATAGTGCATGCTCGGCTGAACTGAATCGTTCGCAAAATAAGCGCAGTTCGCAAGCTACACTCGTATCTTTTAAAAATGCCAAAATATTGATATTATACATGTAGTTCCTCATTTCTGAACCTATGATTGGAGTTATCCAGAGCTTATGAAAACCCAAAGTATTCTGTTTGTTGATGATAATAAGATGGTATTAACGATTCTTGAACGCTGGTTAGAAGAGGAAAATTTTCACATTCATATGGCTAATAACCCCAAAGAAGCTTTACGGATTATTGAGCAACACCACATCGATGTTGTTGTATCTGATTTGCTAATGCCAGGTATCGATGGGCTTGCTTTTTTAACAATGATGAAAGCAGATTATCCCCACGTCGTCCGCATTATTTTATCCGGTCATTTACATACACAATCGATGCTAGCTGCGATTAATCAAGTGGGAATTTTCAAATTTCTTACCAAACCGTTAGAACTCACTGACTCGTTGAAGCAGATATTTTATGAAGCATTACAACAAGCCGAACGAAATCAATTGGCTCACCATGCTGAGCAACAGTTCGCCAATCATTTATCGGCATTTATTATCGATATGATGAAGGTAACCGATCAACCGTATGTATTGCTCAATCATGATCATCTGGTTATTGCTCATCATCACTCGTTCGCTCACCTGTATACAGTCGGACAATCTCTGCTTCATCCGAGCTATGACGGTATTCAGTTAGATTCACATTCGTTGTATATTCCTCGTCACGAACTTGAAAATTATCAATCATCGATTTGCAATATCCGCCAGTTAACATTCGGAGATACTTTATTGCGATTTATTTATTTTCATTAATAGGTAACGATTGGGCAGAACGGGAACTGCTTTGCAAAAGTGCAGTTACCCCGAGCACGCTAAGGCAGATATACATCCATACCATTCCGACTGTTAACAACGGATGACATAGATAACAAATCAGATTGTCACGTGAATACAATACCGGACGGAAAAAGTACCATCGCTCTAACGCTTTGCGTAATCCTCCTTCTTCTGTAGAAAGAGTACGATCCATTACGGAGAAATAATACGCTTTTTTACGTAATACATCATTCAGATATACTTGCTTTTCATCATGGTAAATACGCGTAAAAGTAGCACGCCGAATCTCTCCGCCTTCTTCTACATAACGTAATGTCGGTTGAATTTCTTCAAATGCGATTTGATCGGCATTAAATCCACCTGTTGATTCATAAGCATCTATACGCCAGAATCTTGCTGCTTCTATCGAACGCTTACCCAGTTGCTCTCCTGCATTATTAATTACGTTACGTTCAAACACTTTCACTTTAGAAAAGAAGTTAGTTGCTGTTGAATAGGCTTCTTCCGGTACAACCAGTGCCCCCACTTCAGGATGTTCATTCAAAAATGAAGTGCACTGACTTACTAGCTGATTCGCCAAAATCATATCAGAATCAATCACAAATATATACTTTGCATTCAATCGCTGTGCTTCCTCAATCGCTGTAACTCGCGCTACCCCACGTTCTCCATGAGGCAATGCCAATACGGTGATCGGAACAATACTCTCTTCGGACAACTGCTGAATCGTCTGAACTGTATGATCGCTAGAACCATCGTCTGCAACAACGATATGAAGAGATTGATAATCATGCTGATTCATACAGCTACGTAGACAATCCACTACCGTTTGTTCATTATTGTACGTGGAGAAGAGGATGACGACTTTGTCCATGCTCTTGTGCCTCCTTTACCAGATGATCAACAAATGTATCGAATGCTGCTCCGGTATGATTAAAATGGAATTTAAGCGCATATTCATATGCACGCTTACGCATACCTGCATAATCTTCTCCGCCCATTGCGGCACGCTCCATTTGCTCGGATAATCCTTTTACATCGCCATGAAAGCAGAGATAGCCTGCTTTGCCAAAATCAGTCGCATCAACAAGCCCTGGAGAGTTACTAACAATACTTGGTGTGCCTACAGCCGCCGCTTCGGTTACCGTCAATCCCCATCCTTCACGTAAGGATGGAAATACCAATGCTTGCGCCCGGCTCATCAATTCAAGCTTGCGTTCTTCAGAGACAAATCCATGAAAAATCACATCTACTTCTGGATCATTTTCTTTACCGTACGTTAATCCATATTGATTCATAATCGGCAACAATGCACACTGTACATACTCTTCATTTGTGCGACCAGCAATCCACAATTTAGCCTGCGGAAATTTCTTTTTCAATTCGCCAAAAGCTTGAAACACCAGATCAATTCCTTTGTATTTCACAAATCGACCGACATACATAAAAGTAGGTTGCTCTTCTTTCGGTAAAAATTGCTCTGGCTGCCAGTGCTCAAATTCAATTCCTTCCGGCAATAAATGAACACGCTTGGCATCAAAGCCCAGTTGTAACAAATCATAACGAGTCGATGGTGATACAGTGATCGTCTGATCTTTTTGCGCTAACTTCAGCATCCATGGCTCTAGTGCATGACCGATATGATTCAGTGGAAAGCTAGCATTTTCATACCAGATCTCACGAGTTAATTGATGGATAAAAAAGATGCGTTTGGCTGGTTCTACCCAGAATGAAGTGAAGAATTGATGTGTATTGGATTGATTGACCACATAATCAATTTCGTTACGATGCTGACGATAATACCGAATCGCATGACCGATCACACTATAGATATTACCTTGACGAATATAGGTCACTCCATCGATCTCTTCTTCAGCCGGTAACCCTGCAAATTGAGGAGCAAAATGAATAAAACGATAGCGATTTTGCTGGGAACGTTTTAACATTTCATGAGTAAAAATTTCTGCGCCTCCACTTTTGGGAGAACGAATATCACGCCATGATAATAGTAGAATAGTGATTTGATCTTTTTTTACATTGATAGAATCCATAGTCTTGCTCCTTCAATTCAAAATAGTAGGGTCATGCGGCTGAACAGAATTGGATCGGATCGTCTGACGTGGATATAAATACCTCCACGCATCGATAATAAAATAAATAGCTAACACGCTATATAAGCAAAGTTCAGCATACAAAAAGCTTTGTGGGCTTGTATGCCATGAGCCAAATGAAATCAACAACAATATAGCTCCAGCAAGCATTCCCCACATAAATGTACGCCGTCCCATCAGTACGTGAACATGTACGAAAAAGAGCACAATCGAAAATAACCAGTATACCCAACCACCCAGTATTAAATATTGTTCTGCGGATTGATAGGCTTTGCCAAATAGTAATGGAATCGACATTGGAAAAATAAATGTAGTTCCGATATAGACACAGATCGCCGCGCAAAACATCAATCCACTGTAGATACCGATCAATTGACGTAATCCTTTTTTGTTATCACCGTTAGCTCCCAACTTGGGGATAAAAGCTGCGATCAGACTATACGAGACATAATAGACAAGTTGACTATATTTCAGTGCAATAGCATACCCACTGCTTTGTACAGGGAAATAATGCTGTACTACAATCATGTCGATAGAAATAAAAAACAATACAAACAGATTGGTAATCAGACTATCTGTAAAATCCTGACCAAGTGACTTCCAAATACCTGATAACTGATGGGTCTGTGCAGTTGTAGAAGATACTCTATGCTGACGAATACTGAATATCCATCCATGTATCAATGACAATAACATTCCTGCGCAACTACCAATCAATACAGCTTTTAATGTAAATCCTGAAGCTGCCAGTATAAAAAAGACCGTCAATTTACCAAGTACTTCGATATAATAATTAATGTTGAGCGCTAACATACGTTCTTTGCCTTGCATATCACCACGGGTCATACTCACAATCGTATGCAGGAAAACAAGTATGTAAAGGAGTAGTAATGAACTAGCATCAACGCCAAGCATCGAACGCAATACAGGTAAAAGCATCAATAGGATAATACATGAAGCCAGGCTCAATATTATGGGTGTTTTGATCAACAATGCACCTAAAGGCAATTGCTTGAGCGCTAATGTTCGATCTTCTTTTGAGACCACTTTGGCTGTTAACAGTTGAACCGATAAGCCCAGAACTGACAATAAAGCGAACAAAGCCAGTAACGCATTTGCTTGTCCATAAGCAGCCCCTGTTAAGTACCAACTAGCCGCAATATGAAAGAAAAAATTGAATCCGTTTAGTAACACATTAAAAAAAGGAAAAAAGATAGCACGTACCCGACTGATCATTTTAACGCACCCGCCGATCCAGTCGCCAGATATCGATTAAAGATCGCAAAAAGCGAGCTGAATCTTTCCACACTTCAATATGCGAACCTTCGCGGTCAATACATTTGACAGGAATCTGTAACACACGTAATTGTAATCGTTTGGCAATAAACATCATTTCCAGATCAACTGCTAGTCCAAGCTCTTGCTTTAGATGAGGAAACATTCGCTTTACGGCTACAGAACTCATAATTTTGAGACCGGTCTGTGAATCAATCACACCTGTTGGCAAAAATGGCCTACAAATCTGTCGTTTGCAAAAGCTGACTATTGAACGTACCAGTGACCGATTTTCGGCGGTCATGTCTTTGGTGCCAATCACTACATCGTAATATCCTTGCCTGACCACATTGATCATTTTGGCAATATCCTCGATAAAAAAGGAATCATCTGCATCGACAAATACATAATAATCAGCTTCTATCGTACGCATTCCTTCTAAATAGGTGCCTGCTTTGCGTGTATTACGCTCTAATTGCTGGGCTTTGAAAAGCGGGCTAGCATTACGATTAATTCGATTGATCACCATACTTGTTGAATGTTCTAACGATTCTAAAAGATGCTGCGTTCTATCCAAGCTTCCATCGTCTATGACATAGATAGAACCTTCTACCAGATGACTGCGAATAAACGTTTGCAACCGTTCTGCAAATTTTTTCACATGAATAAACCGCTCTTCTTCGTTGTACACCGACAAAATAAAAGCAATATGCGGGCTTTTAGCTGGATATTCGGGGTACAATAAACTTTGAATTTCAGAGAGCATTTCTTCGCTATGATTATCTTTCCAGTACAATAATCGCAATCGACCTACTCCTGTAATGCGCACGAGATGTTGATCACTGACAGGCTGAGCAACATCAGTAATTAACAATAGTGCCATTTGTGGAAAATACAGTCTGATCTGATTAGCCGTTTGTACAGTTCGTTCAGGATCTGTATACGCGATAATGCAACAACGTGCAGTCTCATACATTTCCAGTTCATCCGGTTGATCACAAAACGATGTTTCGTAAAAATAAATAACATTTTCGTAGTCAATATTTCGGATATGATCCGTAAAAATGGTTATATGTCCATGCATGAAAGTACCCTCCGTTTAGTGCGGATACCTTATTTTGTCTAAAAAGGATTAAAAATGTTTTTACTTTAGTATAAAAGTACTACTTCTATTTTTAATACTTTATTAACAAAATAACATATAATCATTGATATAAAAGCATTTTTTATAAATAAAAACTAAAAAGCAAGATGTTAAGAGTTTTATCTTTAGACCTATTTTTCTTAAAAATTAGAAATAAATGGTTCTTTTTTACTAGTACTAAAGATTTTTATTGTGTCAATAGGAAGATTTTCGAGTAATCGTTTCCAGCTTGTAAGGGATAGAGTATAATCATAAAGGCATAATTCTTCAAAAATAAACCAATATTATACTTATATTTAGGAGCACATCTATGAATCCACATGCAACCTCTAAGAGTCCTGCTATTCCTTTAGAAATTCTTTATGTGATTGGTATTCTGGCTATTTCGTTTTCTTCTATTTTTATTCGCTGGTCAGATGCAGAAGTATCGGTGATCGGTATGTACCGATTATATTTCACCAATTTACTATTATTACCGCTTGCGATTCGCTATCGCAAAGAACTATTTCGGATTCAGCCCAAAACATGGTTGATGTTAGGAATTTCAGGCTTGATGCTTGCTCTACATTTCCTGCTCTGGATGGGTTCGCTACGCTTAACTACTGTAGCTAGCTCCACTGTGATCTTGACACTGGAACCCATTATGGTCGTTATTGGCTCCTATTTTCTATTCCGCACCCATACGAATCGATTTATGATTATCGGTATGGGTATGGCTGTTATCGGATCGGTGGCGATCGGTTGGGGAGATTTTGCCCTTTCAGGAACAGCATTACAAGGCGATATTTTATCGTTTCTTGGTACGATTGCAGTGGCTATACATATGCTGATCAGCAAACATATTCGTTCTCATATGGAAGCTTTGATTTATAATTTCTGGGTGTTCTTTATTGCAGGTAGTGTAATGGCACTTTACAATCTGTTCAATGATATTCCGTTTACCGGTTATGCTGCTAAAGATTGGGGCGTATTCTGGTTACTCGCTATTGTGCCTACTCTATTTGGACATTATTTGTTTAACTGGCTTTTGAAATATATGAATGCTGGTGCTGTGTCTATGGCGGTATTGGGTGAACCCGTTTTTGCTTCACTGCTTGCTTTCTGGTTACTGGGCGAATCGTTAACAGGTATTCAATTAGGTGCTGGTGTATTGATTTTACTCGGAGTATGGGTATTTATTCGATTCGGTAAAGACAAAACTGAAGCGTTAGTACCTCCTGATCTGATGGCGACAGAAGAAGAAATGGTAGAGCGAGAGAAATAAAATGCAATACGATGCATAAATGATGTGCAATGAATTGGGAGTTCAACACTGCGGAGAAATAATCGTTCTTTTCGTCGCTGTTAAGGACAGATAGCTTGATAGATGGCTGAGCAGTCGATATCTATCCTTAAAGGCGAGCGCTTCGCTCTTCAGTACGATTATTTCTCCTCCGCTTCGCTTGAGATGATCATTTTATACACCTTAAAAATCTACAACAAGTATAGAAAATTACGGCTTGTATCATAGTATTTCAAGTTATTTCTTTTAATGAAATTTAAGTATGTAATATGTTTACTTTTACATTAAATCATTCTATTTGATTATTGTTAAAGTGAATCAAAAAAGGCTACTTCCGGATTAGGGAAGATAGCCTTTTTATCTACTTTTACGTGTACGATAAGTTGATCTTCGATTTGTTTGTTGTTGCCAGGGGGAAGAAAGAGTAACAGGTTCACTTTCAATGATGTCCATCGCTTCTTCATGATCGTTGGACTTGAAATCTTCGATCAATTGAATCAGATCGTTGCGATCCAGTAACTTTACAGCATTGACTCCGGCAAGTGTCTCACAAGCTTTGGTAAAATAAGAGGATGTGAGTACGATACATTTGTCAGCTTCATAATAACGCATCGACGAATAAATTTCTTGTACAGCACTGAGTCCGATTTTGTTATGTTCAGCATAGCATTTGGCTTGCAGTACGTTGCGTATTCCTTCTCGATCGGTAAATACCAGATCTGCTCCGAAATCTCCACTCCCCTGCGTTTTGTATGTATCTTCATATCCTAATTCGGTGAAAAAGTGGTATAGATAGCGTTCAAATTCTGATCCTTCCATCTGATCGATATCCTGCATCGTAATACGGTAAGGATCAAGCTGTTGTCGGCGTATTCTGGCTCTTCGGCGCGATATACTTTTGATTACAAGTATGATGATCAATATCGCAATTATCGCTATGCCCGCATAAATCCATAGCGAATACTGCGCAAACATGTCGTTGATATTCATGATGATGTTCTCCTCTAATTTATCGTTACCCTGAGTGTAACAAAAAAAGACTTGAACCGAAATACAAACGTTATACTGGAACGCTACTGGCTCAAGCCTTTTTCTAAAAGAGAGAGATAGATAAGTACAAGCAATAGAGAAAAAGAGTACTACAAGAATTACTAACAGGAATTATAAAAGGAAATATATCGTATAGTGAACTAGCTTTTCATTAAGCTTATTTTCGGTCTAATGTATATCTATTTTATTTCTTACGATAAACCATCTCTACTGGCATAAAGCTATCTTTTATCCACTATATTATTTGCGAGCAACTTCACTCTGATGTTCTATAATGTAGTTGATATAGTCTTTTGCACTTTGATTAATTTGTTGTTCTGTTGCTTGAAAAGATGCGCCAAACATAGCGAAGTGTGGCAACGCTATAGCTCCTATATGTTGCATACTGGCTTGAAATGGACTCAGTAATTGTTCTACTGTAAACATGACCGAACCTTCTGGACGATAATTTTCTTGCTTGTTTCCAATCGCTATCGCTAAGCCTATCTTTTTACCGTTCAGCTTATTACCAGACGATCCATACGCCCATCCATATAAAAATACATCATCTAACCACTTTTTGAGTAACGGTGGATAGCTATACCAGTAAAATGGAAATTGTAAAATAATATGGTCATAGGCTTCTAGTAATTGTTGTTCTTGAGCTACATTGATATTCCAATCAGGATACGCTTGATATAACTCATGAATAGTGACTTGATCCGGGTACTGAAGCAACTCCTGGTGCCAGCGTTTATTGACTTTGGACGTTGCAAGATTAGGATGTGCTAATATAATCAAAGTTTTCATCAGATCTGATTTCCTTTCGTTATGGGAGAATATTGCCATTATGATATAGCTTGACGGAAAAGAAAATACACACAATAAAGTCATGTACTTACTTTAAAGTGTGTATAGACTTTACCTTCGATCTGATGTAACAATAAAGAATCAAGCTTGTGATCAACGTTGATCCCAGCTCAATCTGAACAGCAAAATAGCTTAAACGGAGGGATATAGAATGAAGCAATATCATTTAGGTATAGAAGCGACACTTGAAATAATCGGTGGGAAATGGAAAGCTTTGATCATCTGTTTGTTAATGTTATCTGATAAGATGCGTACCAGTGAATTACAACGCAATATTCAAGGCATTTCGCAAAAAGTACTCATTCAGCAATTACGTGAGCTTGAACAAGATGGGCTAGTCAGTCGATATGTCTATCAGCAAATGCCTCCCAAAGTCGAATACTCTTTAACCGAATACGGCAGAACTGCCAATACTATTATAGAAATGATGTGTGCATGGGGCACAGAAAATATTTATATCCGCCAGCAACAAGGAGAAGACATTGAACTATTAGACAACGAATTAACGCAGGATTTTAAATACACTATATAAAGATCGCTTGCTATATAAGATAAAAAAGCACAAACAAAAAGCCATCTATAAGATGGCTTTAGCGATATCAATCACTACGCAATATTTAATTATTTTTTGCTCACTTTTAATTTCACACTAGTATTAGTATAGATCGCTTTGACACTATAACCTTTAGGTAATCCTGTTGTCGTGATCGAAGAGAATTGTCCATGTTGCACAGATTTCTTGCTGATTACAATTTTCATACCATTTGCTGGCACAAAGTTATTGGTAAAGTTCAATTGTAGCTTACCGTTATAACTAGCTTTTCCTTTGATTTTCAAAAGATCTGCTTTGCTTCCGATATTCAGTTCCAGTGTACCTTTAGCATTTTGTTTGAAATCACCATCAATCGTCCACATGCCAGTAGTCTGCTCAGCAAGTGTACCGCCCTGGTTCGTTACATTTCCACGTCCAAAGGCTGTCGCTGTGGTTCCTTCGAGTGTACCTTGCATCACCGTTGTATTTCCGCTAAATGTGTTTTTACCTTCTAGATAAAGCGTTCCTGTTCCCTTTTTAATCAGACCGCCTTTGCCGGCGATAGCATTACGCCAGTGATCTTCCTGATTGAATCCACCTTTGTAAGCATCCATCGTCACTGTAACATTACTCATAAATGCACCATATCCATCGGCTGCGGCAAATAAATTCAAACGTCCCCACCCTTCGGCATCATCCAATACAGGATAACCGGAAGGAATTCCTGTTGTTGCCAACACAGCACGACGCTGTTGGTCGTTCAAGTACGGCTGGCGGGTCTCTAACAATACTTCTGCCCCTTTAGGTACGGTTACAGGTTGGTCTTTAGCAGATACTTGCGGGAAATGGTATGTTAAGCGTTCGGTATACATTTTTTTATTTGCTTGGTAATCGCTGAAGCGGTCTGGCGCTGTTCCTGTTTGTGTTATTAATACTTTTTGAGCTTGTTGGTATGCTTGCTTTTTCAACTCTTTGTTCGCTGGATCATTCAAAATCGCCGCAGATAGAGCGGTCGCCATCACACGTCCACCCATCACATCAAAAGGAGAATGCATGCCTGCAACTATTCGGTTATTTCCAAGTTCAGAAGCACGCGTCAATAGCTCCTGATAGCGTTCTGGAACAGCATAAGCCATTGCAAAAGCACTTAAATATGCCGCATTCGTATGTCCACTTGGGAATCCACCATCAGACGTAGGATCAGACTTAATCTGTGGAACTAATGTTGGAATAACCAGTGCTGGCGAATCCCAACGGAAAGGACGTTTGTAATTGTAAAAGCCTTTTGCTGGATTGCTCGATGAATAATCTCCACGTAACTTGTTCACCAGACTGACAACACTTCCCAGACTGGAGTTAGGATCACCTGCATTGTTCCCTTCATCATCATACTTTTGCGTGGTTGCATCTGCCGGAACGTCTGTAATCGTTGTCGTGGCTCCTGCATCTTTGCGATACACATCTGTCAGTGAACCCAGACCGTCCATGACACTGTAACTCTGGTTGCGGCGATCATCCAGATAAGCCGCTTGCGCTTGACTGGCTGTACGCTTTTTGGCGATATCTATAACCATTTGAATATTCTGGTCTAAAATTTTATGATTCACTGCTGTACCAGAATCCCATGTCGTACCCGGTGTCCATAACTTTTCAAATCCAGATAAAACACCAATCACAGGATTCGATGACACAGACAGATGGTCTTTCGTATTGTTTTTATAATTTTCTACAAAATAACCCCATGCTGGCTTAACAGGAGTCAAAGCATCTTTGGCTTCTGCCGCATGCGAATAATGTCCACCAACCGTACCTGCGAATACAGATAACGTCAGGGATAGTCCTAGCATTTTGAACTTGGATAATTTCATAATAATGTAAATCCTCCTCAACATTGCGTATCTATGTACTTTCCACATCTTACGGTACTTTTGTTAACGCTATATCTGCTATTTATATGAAGTTTGTTAAACGTCTTTACTTATTCCAAATAGATACCTGTTGAAATATCATGTACACTATACAAAAAGACATTACAGTATAGAAGGAGCTACATATTATGCAAAATATAGTATCAATGAAATGGCTACTTGCTCGCTTATATGAACCGGATATGGTGATTGTAGATTGTCGGTTCTGGCTCAATGACAAACCTGCTGGGGCTATCGCTTATCAGGCAGAACATATTCCGGGTTCAGTCTATCTCGATTTGGAAACAGATTTGTCGGCTCCTGTTACAGCACATGGTGGTCGCCATCCGTTACCTAATGTAGATCAACTGGCACTCACTCTTGGCAAAGCTGGAATTCATTCAAATAGTCGTGTCGTGGTGTATGATGATAACAAAGGTCTTAATGCTGCTAGATTGTGGTGGATGCTTCATTATGTAGGACATGAGCAAGTGTATGTATTAAACGAAGGATTTACCACTTGGAAAAATGCGAACTTCCCTGTCACTAGCGATCAGCCTGTTGTGATTCCAACCACTTTCGTTCCAAATGTACAGCCTGAACTGTTAGCAGATATTGAAGAAGTTCGTCAGGTGTCTCAAGCTTATATTTCGGCAGAGTCTACTTCTTCTGCTCAGACGCAGGATAACGCTTCTTTGCCTGTACTGATTGATTCTCGTGAACACAAACGTTACTTGGGACTGGAAGAACCGATTGATTCCAAAGCTGGTCATATTCCTGGAGCAGTCAATTATTTCTGGTTAGATATTCAACATGGTGAAGAAGATCAATATGATGATGTGGAGCAGTTGGAAAAACATTTTGCAGGATTGGATAAAGAGCAGCCGATTATTGTGTATTGTGGTTCTGGGGTGTCGGCTTGTCCGAATGTGTTGGCGCTGAACGAAGCTGGGTACAAGAATGTGAAGTTGTATAGCGGGAGTTGGAGCGACTGGATTAGTTATGAGGAGAATCTGGTGGCTACTGGTGAGGAAAAGTAGCATTCTAAGATAGTTAACAAAGAAGCGAATCCAAGTCGTTATTAAGACCTGAATTCGCTTCTTTGCTGTTCTATCGTATTTATTCCCAGAAATGCTTCATCTCTCGATATCCCACATCCCACACCTTTTCATTTCCTTCTATCGTAATGGTAATTTCGTTCGCTTGTTCGAAATACCAATCAAATACTTGTGGCGTACGCAATGGATCATCTTTTTCGAAATTGGATAAAAAGATTTGTCGCCCGTCCACAGAAACACTTACACTTCCTTTCAAATCTTTTTGGTCTGGAATTCCATAATTTAAGTAAAAATAAAAATCTTTGCCACCAAACTTATAAGTATACGTTTCGGATTTCTTATTGTTTGCATCATATACATTAAATTGAGGAGTGATTTTTTGACCCTCTATTTTGAAAGGAAGCAATGCAATTTTTTTCGATGTGACTCCACTGCTGTTTTCCCACTCGTTTAAAGCAACAAACGATCCCGGATTTTTGGCAACAGCTTTATCGATTCCGGCACCGATTCCCCATGATACGACCAATAGTAAAATAATACAAATGCCCATAGTGATAACACTTCGCCAAGTACCTTTCATACGAATGCTAACGCTATAAGCCACGAAACCGATCACTGCGCCGGATGAATTTTTCAACACATCGCCTATATCGAAGCTTCCACGTAAGGTAAAAGCCTGTATAGTTTCAAGCACAAGGATAGACAACATAAACAAGATAATGAATCGAACAAATTTTATAGGATACAACAGTGGAATTAAGATGCCAAAAGGAATAAAAGCCGCCGTATTTCCTAGACTCACAATATCCATTATCGTTGGGTGTAAAAATTCTAACGGATTAGGCAATTTAAAAAAATTATCGGGTACAAAGATAAACGTGTAACTGTCAACTTCAGAATCGCCTCTACCAAAAGCAAAAAACATAAAATAAAGAATGAAGAGCGTATACAGCAGTGTTGTGGTGAGAATAAGTCTACGTCTTTTTAACATTGTTAGCTCCTTTGGAAAAAAATTGTTCAATACTCTGTATAAAAGACAGATTTTCGCTTTCTTTTGTATCCATTTCTTAGGAGCCTAGTATTGAACAAGTCATTAAAACCACAAAAAGTCTCGTGAAATAGCAAAAAAGGATTGATCCTATACCGCGACCAATCCTTTATATATTTACTTTTGTATTATTATTGTTATAGATTCAGTTAAGTATAGATACCAAGCTAAGAGCTATTTAGTTACTCCACTGTTTGTATCCCAAAACCGCAAAATTAAGATTCATACTTGACTTACATTTCTAAACGTATCTCCTTATGTATACTATTATTTTAAAGCTACACTGGCTTCTGTTAATCGATCTTGAGCTTCTAAATATCGTAATGTTTGTTCAATAACTTCATGATTTATTTCTTTCAATATAAGTAAATGACTAATATTAAAACCTGAAAGATGCGCTTGCTCTTCAAAATAATGTATCAGTTTAGAAGGAGTTGTGATTAGACACCATCGCTTACTTCCATCTGAAAAAATAAGATCAACCTCCAACAAATCATAGTCTATTGGATCATCTTCTGACTTCCATTCTTTCAAATACGGTAATGTGATATTTCCATCAATAAAATGGGCTTTAGATATCCAAATTAATCTGCCATGGTTACCAGATATTCTATACTTATCGTCACGCTCGTTGTTTACGATATATTGATTGCCTCTTTTAAGCGCATGCTCATATACACCTACACTACAGCAAGTTACAATCTGTTGATCCATAAATGGATTTACTCCTATCTTTAATTCAGTATTTTTGATGTCTATCGATACTTTATTACATTATAAAACCATTTGTTTAATTGATAAGAGAACGGTATACTTCAATAAATTCAAGAATATTGCTAATCATTTGATAACAAAACAACCGAAATATCTGCTCCACAGTTTCAATTTCTAATCACAGCGGGTAAGGAACATCTAACTGCATCTCTCCACTTTTCACTAAGGGTGAGTTGTGGTTTTTTATGATTGACTTTAATTATGCTAACGTATTCATAATGGCGTATCTACACGTCGAGAGGAGCAACATCATGACGGTTCAAAAAGCGCTGATTTCAGGTGCAAGTATTGCCGGGCTTAGTACGGCATTCTGGTTGAGCAAAGCAGGTTGGGAAGTTACGGTTATCGAACGTGCAAGTGCTTTTCGTGATGGTGGACAAAATGTCGATGTGCGTGGCATTGCGCGTGAAGTTCTTCAAATGATGGGCTTGGAAGATCAAGTTCGCAACCAGACGACAACAGAAGAAGGAACTGCATTTGTAAATGAAAAAGGGCAAATCGTCGGTGCATTTCCGGTAGAGGATTCAGATGGACTGACGGCTGAACTGGAAATTCTGCGTGGAGACTTGGCACGTATTATTTTAGATACGTTACCAGAACAAGTTCAGGTTCGTTATGGTGACTGGATCGAAAATATTGTAAATCGCAAAGAACATGTTGAGATTGACCTGCATTCTGGCAAAACCGAAATATACGATTTGCTTATCATCGCAGAAGGTGTACGCTCTAGAACACGGGATAAAGTGTTTGGAGATCGTGTATCCAGACGTGAACTGGGTCTGAATATCGCATATGGTACGATTGAGCGACAAACTGGAGATGATCGATGGTGGCGTTGGTATACAGCTACAGGTAGTCGCCAAATTTCACTTCGTCCTGATAATCAAGGAACGATACGTGCGATGCTCGCATTTAAAGATCGCGATCGTAATCTTGCATCTATTCCTTCAGAACAGGCTCGTACAGAATTGCGTACTATTTTTGCAGGAGCTGGCTGGGAAGATCAGCGTGTGATTGATGGATTTGCTACATCAAAAGATGTTTACTTTGATTACCTTACGCAAATTATGATGTCCACATGGTCAGAAGGCAGAGTATGTGTTACCGGTGATGCGGCTTGGTGTGTGACTCCTATCGGTGGTGGCGGATCATCGCTCGCATTGATCGGCGGATATGTTCTTGCGGCATTCCTATCACAACCTGAATCCAATGAAGCAGACGGAATAGCTATTTGTCTAAACAAGTATGAACAATGGATGCGCCCTATTGTAGATAAAGCACAGCATTTGCCGCCTGGAGCTCCCGATCTATTTTATCCTAAAACCAAACTTGGAGTCGGCACAATGCAGACCCTTGTACGAATCGCTAGTATGGGTCCTATTCGCAAACTTGCTTCCCGTATCGGTCATGTAGCCCGTACTGACCAACAACTACCTGATATCAGACTTGTACAGACAACAATATAAGTATTTTATTTATAAAATTCTCTGCACACATAAAATGGATATTATAATTGTATTGACCTGATGTTTAGCCTTCTTCATGTACAGGTTATCTCCTATAAAAGATACAGAACTTTGCTTTCTGTCCAATCTCTTATAGGAGAATAATGTTGTATATAATCAAAGTTTAGAATTTTCCTTGAGATACTCCGGTTATTTTTTCGATTATTTGAGGATCTAATTTTAATTCTATCATTTTTCTTATCAAATTATCTCTTTCAGTCCATATTCCAAATGCTTTCCCATTTTCAAATCCATCGTCTCTGGCTTCTTCAATATCTTTTGAAACATCCATATACTCACTAGTTAATTCACCGCACCACGAAGATTGCTCTTGATCATACATAATTTTCGCTTCTACCTGAATATCCTCAGCATATAAAATGATTTTTTCTCCATCGATAAGTTCAAAATAGTTCATATCAAAAGCAGGGATTCTTATTCTATTAGGATTAGGGTTATTAAAATCTGTACATATCTTTTTCATATTGTTCTCCTTCATTTGCCTGATGTGTACTTAGCAAGTTGATCATAAAGTCAAAAAGCTCTATAGAATATCTATGTTTATCGGTACAATGTGGCAATTCATTTCTAATCTTTCCTATATTACTCTCAATATCAACCGATTCGATAAAATGTACCAACCCCGGACAAAAGTCATTTAATGCTTTAAAATATCGTTTGTGCGGTTCAATAAATTGCAAATTCAATTCAAACCCTCTTCTTAACCGAGTAGAATCACCTGCTTTGCGTTGTCTGAGATTAGCTTCATCGGTATAAAGAACAAAATAGGTATCTGGAAACCCTAACTTCTGTTGCTCTATCAAAGGACGATAGAAACGTTCGACAAATGCCAAACTTTGCCCATCAAATAAAGTAAAATCAAAAGACCAGTTATACCAGAATGGTTGAAATAGATCGATATCAATAATAACTTGTGTATGTAATTCTTTCTCCAGCGCAATATTCCATCGATCCAATTGTCGCTCAAAAAACCATTCAGGATATGCTCGTTCTGGCTTTTCCCACCAAGCCGCAACTTCGGGAATGTGAAACGCTTGGTTTTCCCTAGCAAGTGCAATCGAAGTTGCCGTTTTCCCTACGGCACTTGCGCCTTCAATACTTATAATCGTCATAACCTATCCTTTCTTTCATTTTCTAAATTGTTTGGATGCAATAAAATCATAATAAACTGTAATACAATCATAAAGGGCTTGATATTCATTCTACAAGATAAGTACAAAAAAGAACTGATCATTGAAGATCAATTCTTTTGTATGCAACATATACATCGTATAACTATATCGCTATCTTTGATTCTCTATTGATGATAGCAAGCCGATACTTCCTGATTGACCTTCTAATCAGCTCGTCCACTGCTTATATCCCATAACTGAAAAATGGTTATTTGTGCTATTCACAATAATACGGAAGTTTTTATAGTCATTTTTAGGTAATTTCAAATGTTTTTTCTGGATTTTGGAATAAGGTTGGAATGGTGTTACAAATACAGGTTCCCATCCTTTGTCTGTCTGAGCTTCTAGACTAAAAATAACGACTTCTTTGTTTTGACCTTCGAAAGGAAAAATAGTGAATTGTACATCTGTTATTCCTTCCGCATTGATATTATCCAAAATACGTGGTGTAGAGCTAGCCACGAATGTATAAATAATATAATAATCCAGATCAGGTACAGGATCTCCTGGTTGTGGCGGTTCTGGTATAATAATCGGTGCTGCTTGCGTACTACTAGAAGGCGTTTCTGCAAAAGCAGTAGACGATTGACCTGCCAAAGCACCTACAGATGCGAGACTTAATGTTAAAGGAATAACTAAAAGATTTTTTAAGAAATGATTAGAAATTTTCATCATATCTTCCTCTCGTTATTATTATTGACTTACTGTGCATCTATTTGCTTCTATATTGCTGATCATCCTCCTTATTTTATTTGAATATAATTAACCTATTTAGTTAATTTATTCCATTTGAAATATATCATATTTAGAAATAAATGGATATAAAAAATAAAGAAATAAAGGTTATTTATTTCTGATTGAGATTCACATCACAAAAAAAGATCGCTCATAGAGCGACCCTTTTGTATTATTTCCCCACTGAAGCAATAAACTTCTCCAATGCTGTAGTATCAGCAATATTATGATTACATTCTTCATGATCTATGCAAATATACTGACCCACAGAAGCAATATTATCTGGTGATCCACTTGCTTTGATTTTTACATTAAAAAATCCTAGCTCACGATGTCGATTACAAAACATACAAAATCCTTTTTTGTTCATCGAAGTCATCTGTCCTTCAATCCCCACCATCTGATCTTGATACGGATACACGATATACAGACGATTTGTAGCAATATCTGTCCATCTTAAATACGTAGTATGTGTATAATCGATCATTTCTAGATTAGGTGTTTTGAGCTTTTTGGCTTTGGGAAATAGCTTCTGAATCTGCTTTAATGATACTTCTGGAAATGGAATCACATAAGCATCCAGTTCATCCAGATAATTTTCCAGATCATGAGTTGCTTCATAAGTAGACAACTGTTCTAACAGACTTTTTTGTTCTGGAGTTAAATGTTCAAAAGCTTGTATAACGTTCATAACAGCAGTTTCTCTAACCGTTTCTAACACTTTGCGATCGCCAACGCTACGCATCGTTTTCAACAGAAAGTCTGCCTGTTTTTTAATAAAATTTAATTGATCATTGTGAATAAATGGTGTTTGCATTGCTTTCAGCCCCTTATATTTATTAAATCATTCATAAGGTGCAAAGCCTACGTATACCCACATACGTTAAAAACCGGGCGATATCATTACATTTATCGCGCCCTACACAAAGATATGCGCCCCGTTTAGGCTTTGCGTAAGGCCTTTGTAGTGAACGAGCAATCTAGCACTGCTACCAACATTGCCACGGTATGACCCCCAATTCAATAGTATATGAAAAGTATAGCAGTAATTTGAATTTATTGACAAGTTATCGTCTAGCCTTGTTTTCAATCTACCTTCGTTTTTAATGACTTGATAATTGATCTACCAACTCTTCTAATTGCTTCTTATTGCGTATAATCACAACTTTTTTGTGTTGTTTCACTTGCTCCAATTTTTCTAATGTTTTAACTCGATTTCTTTTCCTATAATTCCATACCCATTTCAAAAAACCGATATCAAGCTTTTCGGGGCAATCTTCATTAAGATCAGGCCTTGTTCTGCCATGATACTGTATTCTTCGCTTCACAATTCGATACATACATAACCATCTAGGCATATCCAAAAAGACAATAACATCGGCTCGCTCGATCCGTATATCTAATGTTCTAGAGTAATTTCCATCTATAATCCACCGATCTGTAAGCGCAAATTCTGTGACTTTCTGATCCCATGCTCCCTGCTCTGTTGCTTGCCAGTAATAACGGTCTAGATGAATAATAGGTAATTGTAATATTTTATGTAACTTTTGTGAAAGAGTCGACTTTCCCGAACCTGAACAACCAATCACTATCACCCGATCCATGATATCTCCTCCTTTTTCCAGATATTGATTTTATATTGGAAAATTAATGATATCCATAGCGCTTATATGACTTTGTTACAATTCAAATGTTTCTATAATCAGTTGTGCCACCGTATCTGCGGATAGATTACTGTTATTGATTCGTACATAATGTTGCTGTTGTATCTCACCAGGTAATGAGTTGAGTCGATACGTTTGACTCGTTTCAATAAGTTCATTTTCTGACCATTGTATATTCCGCTTTGTAGGTTTGTGTAATAGTCTATGCTCGGTTTTGTTTCTTAGTTTGCGTTCTTCGAGATCGGCTTCAAGCTCTACGAAATAGATATCTGCTCCTCTAGAGCGAAAAAGACTTGTAACTTGTTCGATATAGTCCCAATCACTTTGTAGATCGAATGCCCATACATATGTAAAAATCAGTCCTTCTAAACTACTTTTGGATACTTCTTCAAATATCTCTTGCCTAATCAAATGTACCAATCGCTTGCCCGCAGATGTGCCATAATCGAAAAAGGTAGACACCAGATCAATCGACATATGATTGTGAAATAATTTGAAATTCGTTTTAGCTGCAACACTCTGACCAACTGTCATCTTCCCTACTGCTTGTGGACCAAATATGATCATAAATTTCATCATGATTCTCCTATTCGTCAGCTTTCACTATTGCATAGTACACATCCATGACATGTTATATAAATATCGTGCTTTTCACACTTTGGATATCCTATTGGAATCGTTGGTCGATCATCCCCTTCTTCAATCTCTGCCCACTCTAAATAATTTTTGATATCAACATGTTCTTCATTAAATACTTCAATCATTGAATAAAACTGCTGTAAGCAACTTATAATAAATTCTGGTTGAGGTTGATAGCTTAATTTTTCCCAACCTAGTCCATCTATTGCTTTTAAAATCACTTTCAATATAAAGCTTTTTTCTATCGCAAAATGTTCAATCATCCATGGCATTTCATCAATATCAAAACTCACTGTTCCCATACCAACAACAGATTGATCTCTTTGCGCTATCCAGATTGTCAGTTCTTTTTCACGATTGGTTTGCGCTAATAAAGAACCACTAATCGATAAAACTTCAACAAAAACAGATGTTAACCCGTTAGACATACCTATAGATTCGACACTATCATTCAACGCTGGTGGTAACGATATAGAGTTTGACATATTTTTGCTCCTTCAAAGCATAATAATCTAGCAAATAGATATATAAACTGATTAAAAATAATTAGCTATTTATACTTTACTTTAACGAATAAATAAACTATTTGATCTATTTTCGCTTTCATTATGTTTCTATCTACTCTTACTTATTAACTTGTTATATTGTTCCCACTCAAAATAAAAAGGACCGATAAGTATAGTTTTATTATCTGGCTCTAGCTTAAAATCTCTCCATACCATTAAATCTGCTTCTTTTTCTATCAAAACGGAGATAAATCCGCATTCTTCATCCCCACACCAGGGACAGACTAATAGTGGATATCTATAATATAGATCAGGATGCATCTGTTCTAATAACAAATAATCTAAGATTTGCTTTTGATACTCTTCACCTCCCCATCCTAACGCGGGAATCCTATCATATTGTTTTAGCATAGTATAAAGAGATTGGCCATCAATTACAAAATCAATAAAAGTCACATTTTTATTTCCCTCTTGTTGAGGATCGAACTCATCGTATCGCTGTGTACTTTGTAGCTGTAAATGATTGATGTTATGCATATATTCTCCTTGTTATGTATTTCTTTATTTAGTATATCAGCCCTTTTACCAGTTCAACATGCTCTTTTTTGTACAAATAAGAGATAAGACACTTTTCTATCTATTTATTTGATCTTTAATCTTAACCAAATCAATGAACCAAAGGAGAATCATTATGCAGCTTACAGGGAATACGATATTGATCACCGGTGGAAGTGCAGGAATTGGACTTGCTTTTGCAGAGCGTTTTTTGAAAGCTGGTAATAAAGTGATTGTCTGTGGACGACGTGAAGAGGTTCTGCAACAAGCAGAGCAACAATATCCAGCATTAATTACACGTGTATGCGATGTGGAAAATGAAGCCGAACGGATTCAACTATTGGATTGGGTCACCACTCACTATCCGGAAGTAAATGTGCTTGTTAATAATGCAGGTATTCAGCAACGCTTAAATGTATTAACAGCAGATGCTAAGAACCATTGGAGCGATTTTAGCAAAGAAATCACGATTAATGTTGAAGCACCTATTCACCTTTCAATGTTGTTTGCTTCTTATTTTGCGACTCAACAAAATGCTGCTATTGTTAATGTTACTTCGGGATTAGCTTTTACACCGTTTGTGATTGCTCCTATCTATTCAGCAACCAAAGCAGCACTCCATTCATTTACGATGAGTCTTCGATACCAGCTAGAAGATACATCAATTGAAGTGATCGAAATTGCACCTCCTGCTGTAAATACAGATTTAGGTGGAGCCGGACAACATACTCAAGGCGAGCCATTAGATGCTTTTGCAGATGGTATGTTTGAAGGATTAGCCGCAGGTAAACAAGAAATTGGTTACGGTTCTTCGGTAGATCGCCTACGAATGTCACGCGATGATATCGATAAATACACCAAGCAAATGTACGATATGACTAAAGGCTTTTTGAAATCATAAAATTTTTACAGTCCTAAACGTAGTACAATTACACAATAATTATTCCAAGTGAAGCTTATACTATTAAATCCAATCATATTTTGTTCTGTGTAGTACTCAAAAAAAGAGTCCCTCTGTAGTTTATACAAAGGGACTCTTTTTATTTTGTTTTACTTGCAGTAGTTCTTATTTAATTATAATAATTTATGCTTATTTCAATCATTACTTGTATGATATTTTGGATGTATCGTTATTGGGTATACTCATTTCTTAATCAATCATCATGCTATACTTGCTACGCTAACTTATGAATGAATACTTTTATTTTTCTCATAAAAACGCGCATTATGAGAAGACACGCCTGCCATATGAGAAGCATCCGGTTCTAGATACAATTTGGCTGCATTGACCGCAAGTACAGCATCATTAAATGCTCCAGCGATCAGTCTGACTTTGCTTCCATATGTGATACAATCTCCTGCTCCAAATACGCCTTGAATATTTGTACGCATACGTGCGTCTACAGATACTCCGTAATCTTCCCGTTCTAGGCCCCATTCCATCAGATTACCGAAATTACGATCGTATCCATGATTGACGATAACTTCATCTACTTCAATGTGTTGTAGTTCGTCCGTATGCATATGTGCAATTTCAACATATTCGATCTTATCTTGTGCACCATGTAGATGAGCAATGCGATAAGGGGTGTGTACATTGGCAAAAGATTTCATCTGAGCAACAGGGTGTTCATGCCCTCCAAATTCATCCCGTCGATGAACCACAGTCACCTCCTTTGCTAATCCAGCCAATTCATTTGCCCAATCTACTGCCGAGTCTCCACCACCAGAAATCAATACCCGTTTACCGGCAAAGCGAGAAAGATCGGTTACTGTATAGTGTAGATTAGTAAGCTCATACTGATTCGCGCCTTGAATATCTAGCTTCTGGATCTGAGTCATTCCTCTACCGATACATAATACAATGGTGCGTGTATAATGACGGTCGCCAGTTCTGGAAGTAAGCATTAACACACCATCTTCAAGACGTTCCAGATGAGCAATTTCTTGACCAAAGACAATTGTAGGTTCAAATGTTTGAGCTTGTTTCTCCAAAGATTGTATAATCTGCTCACAACGGGTAGGTTCAATTCCGCCTACATCCCAGACCAACTTTTCCGGATACGTACGCATAAATCCACCAAGTTCATGCTTAGCTTCAATAATCTTCGTACGCATCGCCCGCATGCCACTGTAAAAAGCAGCATACATTCCCGCTGGGCCGCCACCAATAATCGTAATATCGTAAATATCGAGCGGTTGAGTATTCATCTTATTTCACCAACTTTTCGACAACATTATTCATTAACAATACTGAACCAACAGGGCCTACTCCATGGACAAAATCACTTGTTTTCAACGGGAAAACATGATCGTTTTTGACAGCAGTTAGACTTGCCCATACTTTGTTTTCTTTTAACCTTTTCATCGATTCGGTATTATCGTGATCTTTCAAAATCCGATCTTCGACAAAAATATAATCAGGATTCATATCAGGTAAAGCTTCGAGTGATATTGGAGAAAACCAATCGGTCGAGTCTTTGATCGCTTCAGGGCTATGTAGACCTAGCGTTTGATAAAAGAATGCACTACTATTCGCAGCTTTGGGTCCCATTACACGATAACGTTCGGATTCAACACGCAAGATCAATACGGTTTTATCACCAATTGCTTGTTGAATTTGTTCTCTAGCTTGTTTGGCTTTGGCATCGAATGTGGCTAATACCTGTTGAGACACTTCTGTTTTATCGAAAATAGCTGCCAGATCAGGCATGGCTGTTTTCATTTCACTATCTGCATTAATCGCTACAGTTGGTGCAATTTTGGATAATTCTTCGTACGTACCCGGCTCCATACCAACACCAATGCCTACAATTAGATCAGGGGATAATGATAATAATTGCTCATAGTTGTATTGATATTGCTCTGCTTGAATCATTTGCACGCCATTCTTCTCAAAATAAGGTGCACGATAATCCGGCTCTACCTCAGGTACAAAAATAACCATCTGTGGCGGAACACCCATTTCAATCAAATACTCTGCATAGATCGAACTAAGCACCAGTACATTTTGGGGATGCTGTGGAATCGTAACTTCCCCGAAATAATCTTTGACTACTTTGGTACCTGTATCTTGCTCAGTAGCTGCTGCTGTATTAGCTTCTGTATTCGAACCGCTAGCACAAGCGGATAACAACAAGCTGCATATCATGACTAGTATTCCCCAACTTAACAACCGACGCGACATATCTGTATCTCTCCTTATATGATAATGATTATTATTATCATATAGTATCAGACAACAACTCTTCCTTACATGGGGAATCGTGCGTATTGATTTGAATTATTGTGCACTCTTTTACAACTCACCTGTCAGATTAGTCACAATTTCATTTAACAACATCTTATATCCTGTAATCCCTCGTCCTTCTACCCATAGACGTGTATCCATATCGAACACTTGATGTTGTTGAACAGCCTTTAACTGTTGCCATACATCACTTTCTAGCAATTTTTGCATACTCTCATCGGTACTGAACTGCTCTATCATTCTTTTTTCTATAAACAGATAATCAGGATTGGCTGACAATAACAGCTCTAATGTACAAGGATTGAACCATGACTTGCCTTCTTGTAATACTTCGGGTGCACTCAATTCCAATTGGCTATATAGTAACTTAGCTACACCAACAGCATCTACACCTAAATAACGATAACCGTAAGGCTCTATTCGCAAAACCATAATCGTTGCTTGCGCATCAATGATAGGTTGAAGCTTTTGTCTGGCGATCTCGATCTCTTGTTCTAAATGAATTTGAATCTGCTCTGCTTCTGCTTGCTTGTGAAATATAGACGACAATTGTTGCAGTAACGTTAGCACATCAATACTCAAGTTCGTAATAAAAGGGGCTATCGCACGTAACTGTTGTCTCACTTCTTCAGACCAGACATTACCGATCAGCAATTCTGGATTTAGTTGCTGAATCTGCCCAATATCTTGTTCATACTGTGCCATCTCTACGATCTTTACACCATGTGCTTCAAATTGTTGTAATTGATGAGGTGCTAATAGAAGCGGTGTCACTATCACTGCATAAGGGATAATACCGAGATTGATCATGATATCAGCGCAGGTTGCAGAAAGGCATACTATTTTACGAGACGATAGACTTCCTGCATACAGACTTGGCGATACACCGACAACCTGCTTGAATCGTCGGCTAAAATAATGCGTATCTTCAAAACCAGACTGTTTGGCAATGTCTTGCGAATTAGTCTGGGTAAAGATCAATTGTTCTTGCGCACGATACATACGGAAAGAAGCCAGATAATCAAGCGGTGGCTTTCCATATCGTTCACTAAATTTACGCGAGTAATACCAGGGGCTCACTCCGGCAATCTCTGCTAACTGTTTACGGGTGATCACTTGATCATAATGAGTATGCATATATTCAGCAGAACGGATAATGCCTTGCGTTAGCGTTTGCTGATCATCAGTTATATGATGTTGAGCTTGATATATATAGTTGAGCAATTCATAGATAATAGATGGATATTTTACTGATAATTCATATTGTGAATCTGAACTTTCTTTGCTCAAATGTTGACTGATATTCGCAACAACCCCACCTGTTAATTGCACTTTCTGATAGGTTCCTTCTGCTGGAACAGACCATAGATAAGGGCTCCATGTTGACGTATTTTCGGTCAGCACATATGTATTAAATTCAATGCACCAACCGGATAGATCAAGTTGACCACCTTCTAATACTTCAATCAAAGAATATGCTTCTACTGCAATCAATTGCCCAAATGATACTTGAATACGTTCACCGTTTATTTTCCAGATCGCTTGTCCATCTATAATAAGAATCAATGCTGGATATATAAAAGAATGGAATGCTCCTACAGACATCCATTGATGTGTTAACGATTGAGTCGATTTCCATTGTACAATCCACTGATTTTCAACTGACATTCTAACTTCCCTCACGATCATTCGTATAAGCTTGCTGTTATGAATATTTGAATTGAAGCTCAATTTACTTTTTTGTGTATTGTATCATATGCTATAAAAAAATAAGCCTACCTCTACAGCATCGTTCACTGTACAAGCAGACTTATAGGTGTATCTATATGGTGATTATATTATGCTTGATTTAAAATCTCGCGGAATCCTTCTTGAAGTGGTGTATTCGGATGACCTAATACTTTTGCGAAATCTTGACTTTCTACAGCCAGTGAACCTTCGCGGATCGCTGTTTGGATACCCACTACAAAAGGAAGCGCATCAGCAGGTACGCCTGCTTCTTTCATGACTTGTTCATACGTAGCATCATCTACTTGTTGAACAGGAATATCTTTTCCGCTCACTTCAGCCAAAATGGCTGCTAGTTCTTCTTGTGTCAATAATGGACCTGATAATTCATAGACTTTATTATTATGACCTTCATGAGTTAACACATTCGCTGCTGCTTCTGCATAATCACGACGAATCGCCCAGCCTACTTTACCATTTCCAGCAGATGTTAACCAGGGAGCACCTTGTAATGCAGCTTGAATCGTACCCATTTCATTTTCCAAATACCAGTTGTTACGTAGAATAGCATATGTGATTCCTGAGGCGACCAAAGCATCTTCGGTTTGACGATGATCTTCGGTTAAAAAGAATGTACTTTCCTGTGCATTCGGTGCACTGGTATAAGCGATAAAGCTAACGCCTGCGGCTTTGGCGGCATCGATAGCAGCTTGATGTTCAGCAACACGATTTCCCGGAGATGTAGAGATCATAAGCAATTTATCAACACCTGCAAAAGCGGAAGCTAACGTCTCAGGACGGGCAAAATCACCTTCTCTAACTTCTACACCTTTGGCGCTCAAATGCTCTGCTTTTTTCGGATCACGTACACTTGCCACGATATCACTAGCAGGAACCGATTGTAATAATTGCTCAACAACAAGTGAACCCAATTGACCTGTAGCTCCAGTAACTAGAATTTTCATAAGTGTAACCTCCATCAAATTTAGAATCGTAATCTGCTTTGTTATCAACTTGCCTATTCATCATAATCAATAATCCGTATAAATAACATGACATTCAGTGAAATAAAATAGTTTTGATCGAATAGTCTCTAAAACTCATTTTATTTACTTTATGTAAGTTAGTATATTTAAAATATAAAGTTTCGTCAAGTAACTAAATAAAAAGCAATTATTTGTCGTCTTGTATATCGATATGCGAATACTGATGAGTGGCTACACTGGATTCCCGTACGATTAATCTAGGCTCAAATTCTACCCGTTCATACGCCGATACATTCGGTGACTGAATGCGTTTGAGTAGTAATTCTGCTGCTAATCTGCCGACTTCATTCCCCATGATAGATACCGAACTAATTTGCGGCGTTGTGATGGTTGTCCACAAATTGTTATCGATTCCTACTACCGCGATATCTTGCGGCACACGAACCCCTAACTCTTTGAAACGATTCACAATTCCAATCGCGACCATATCGTTCACCGCATAGATTGCATCAGGCATATGCTTCAAATGGTAAAAGTAATTAGCCGCTTGTCGTCCGGTCTCAAATGTAAAATCTTCACCAAAATACACCAGTGAAGCGTCTACCTGTCTAACCGATTGTTCATATGCTAGATAACGCTCTTCAATTTTATCTTTCGGTGCTCCCACATAAGCAATACGGGTACGTCCAATCTGAATAAGATGTTCCATAACGAGCTTACCTTCTTGTCTGGCAAGACCGACAATATCAGCTTTGAGATCAGGGCTTAGCATTTTACTATAATTTATAACCGAGATAGGGATGCCCGCTTGATTGATCATACTTTCAAGTGACTTGGGATAAGCAAGTGGCATCATCACTAATCCATCTACATGAAGTTTTTTGATTTCACGTAACGTTTCCAACTCCAATCTTGCATTACCCAGTGTATTAATCTGTACAACTCGATATCCATGTTGCTTGGCGGCTTGCTCTACTGCCCAAGCAATATCAGGAATAATAGCGTTACGAATATCAGGAACAGCAAGAGCAATCTGACGGGTCTGACGGATTTTGAGACTTTGAGCAGATGTATTTGGTGTAAAGCCCATTTCATCAATAATTTGTAGTATTCGTGCTCTGGTGGCCTGGCTAATTCCTGTACTATTATTCAAAGCTCGAGAGACGGTAGCAATACCTACCCCTGCTTGCTTGGCTACATCTTCAATCGTTACTTTTTTTGAACGCATATATTAATAGTCCTTCCTAATCGGAATCGTTTCCATAATCTTATGAAATATTTCATGATTTACATCCATTATATCATGAGCAATGCTATACAAGCTTGATCAGGCTTTGGGAGACAATCTGGATTCATCATTTTTACTATTATTGTTTCTATATGTTTGATAGCGATGACATGTCAATGTAAAAAGATCATATTTTTTCAATGATGATGATCACTTTTTTTAGTAAAATCATTTGACTTTATGTCAATAATGTGACATCATATTTTTCGGAAACGTTTCCTAAATTATTTTATACTTAACTTTGAAATGATACATTTTAGACTAGGGAGATGACAGGAATGCAAGCATTAAGATGGCATGGTGTTAAAGATTTAAGAGTAGAAACAATCGAAGAACCACAAGTAACAGCAGGTAAAGTAAAAATTAAAATAGAATGGTGCGGTATCTGCGGTAGCGATCTACATGAATATGCGGCAGGACCTATCTTTATTTCGCAAGGCACAAATCATCCGTTAACAAATGAACAAGCACCTGTAGTGATGGGTCATGAATTTTCCGGACAGGTAGTTGAAGTTGGCGAAGGTGTTACCAAAGTTCAAGCTGGCGACCGCGTAGTGGTAGAGCCTATTTTTGCATGTGGAAAATGTACAGCTTGTAAGCAAGGTAAATATAACCTTTGTGAACATATGGGATTTTTAGGGCTTGCTGGTGGTGGCGGTGGCTTCTCTGAGTATGTAGCTGCTGATGAACATATGGTGCACAAAATTCCAGATAGCGTATCATATGAGCAAGGTGCACTTGTTGAACCTTCTGCGGTTGCTTTGTATGCTGTCCGTCAAAGTCAATTAAAAGTCGGTGATCGTGCTGTTGTATTCGGTGCAGGTCCAATCGGTCTACTTGTGATTGAAGCGCTCAAAGCATCAGGAGCAGCAGAAATCTATGCTGTTGAATTATCAGAAGAACGTCGAAGCACTGCCGAGTCATTAGGTGCTATCGGACTTAATCCCGCTGAAGTCGATGTAGTTCAAGAGATTCATCGTCTTACTAATGGCGGTGCAGATGTCGCTTATGAAGTAACAGGTGTGCCTGTAGTCTTAACTCAAGCGATTCAATCTACCAAGCTTAGCGGACAGATTATGATCGTTAGTATTTTTGAAAAAGAAGCACCTATTCATCCTAATCAGATCGTTATGCAAGAACGTAATATTACAGGCATTATTGGATATCGTGATGTATTCCCTGCGGTTATCAGTCTTATGAGTCAAGGATACTTCTCATCCGAGAAATTAGTCACCAAACGTATTGCTTTGAATGATATTGTAGAACAAGGATTTGAAGCATTGTTAAAAGAAAAAAATCAAGTCAAAATCATGGTTTCTCCTAACCAATCTTAATAGATACGTGTATATCTTTCTTTTTTGGATTGCTTAATATAGGTGTATATACCTTCTATATATAATGTAGTGAAAGCCCTCTTTTTACGAAAAGAGGGCTTTTTGTAATTATTTCTAGAAATGTGGACAAACTAAGAACCATCACCTACTACTGTATGCTTGGGGTAAGAACATGATATAATCATAGAAATACTATAAGAGAGGGGGTAGTCCAATTGGGAAGGCGATATTGCAAATGGATCAAGTTGCTCAATTAACAACATATCATACTGTAATCAAAGTTCTTTGTAGGCTACCTTTTCTATACGGATGTATCACACAAAAATGAACAAGGCTTTTTTACACTTCTGGAGGTGAATCCCTTTTTTAAGGGAAATAATTGGACATTATTACGATCATTAATTTACTCATACTTGCTGTTTTAATTGTGTTAACTGCGTTTTTTGTTGCTTCTGAATTTGCTGTTGTAAAGATTCGGATGTCCCGGATTGATCAATTGATTGCAGAAGGTAACAAAAAAGCTCATTTGGCTAAAAAAGTAGCAAGCGATCTAGACTATTACCTTTCTGCGTGCCAGTTAGGAATTACAGTAACAGCACTTGGACTTGGAGCTATCGGTAAACCTGCTGTAGAACGATTAATGTATCCTGTATTTGATCTATTGAATGTTTCAGCAGCTACAGCTTCGATAGCTTCGTATGCGATTGCTTTTGCTTTAGTCACCTTTTTGCACGTCGTTATCGGAGAAATGGCTCCCAAAACGTTGGCGATTCAATTTTCGGAAAAATTGACGTTAATGCTTGCTCCTTATTTATACTGGTTCGGTAAAATTATGAACCCGTTTATCTGGGCTTTGAATGGTACTTCACGCGTGTTGCTACGCTCTTTTGGTGTAAAGCCAGCAGGTCATGAAGACATTTATTCTGAAAGTGAATTGAAGATTATTATGACTCAAAGTTTTCAGGGTGGCGAGATCAATCAGACCAAGCTGGATTATATGGAAAATGTGTTTTCCTTTGACGAACGAGTAACACGCGATATTATGGTTCCACGTACGGCACTGGTGACTCTTGATCTGAATATGACCGAACAACAGATTATTGCTACGCTGGATGAAAATTATTATACTCGCTATCCGGTTACGCAAGCGGGTGATAAAGACTTGATTCTTGGTGTAGTCAATGTCAAAAAAATGTTGCCTCATATTGTTGCTGGTCGAGAACATCAATTACAACAATTTGTGCGTACTCTTCCTTCGGTACAAGAAGCAACCCCTATTCAAGATGCTATGATTCGCATGCAAAAAGAACGTGTGCATATGGCGCTTGTGATTGATGAATATGGCGGTACTTCAGGTGTGATTACAATGGAAGATGTGTTGGAAGAGCTAGTTGGCGAGATTCGAGATGAATTTGATGCTGATGAAGTGGCTGATATTCAACCTATCGACGATACTACGTATTTAATCAATGGACGTACTTTATTAGATGAGCTTGAGAAGCAGTTCGGTATGACTTTTGAAAATGATGAAGAGATTGATACGATTGGTGGTTGGATTCAACATTACAAAGGAACCGATGTGCAAGTCGGTGAAGTATTAGAACAAGATGATTATGTATGGACAGTAACGGAGAAAGATCATTTACAGATCAAACAAGTACGACTTTATCGAGCATAATCTTTACCTATTTTATATGTATGGTTCGCCAAATTATAATTATACGGAGGTGAATCCCTCTTTCTGAGGGAAATCATTGGACGGAACAATTGGTTTAAATTTATTTTTAGTAGCTGTATTTATCGGCTTAACTGCTTTTTTTGTAGGAGCAGAATTTGCTATTTTGAAAGTCAGGATGTCTCGAATCGATCAGTTGATTGAAGATGGTAATAAAAAAGCAGTACTCGCTAAAAAAGTAGCTCATGATCTTGATTATTATTTATCGGCGTGTCAGTTAGGTATAACGATTACAGCGCTAGTATTAGGTGCTCTCGGTGAACCGACAGTAGAGAAAATACTGCACCCGTTATTTGATCAATTACAGGTTCCGGCGGCGCTATCGACTGTTCTGTCATATGCGATTGCTTTAGCTATTATTACTTTCTTACATGTGGTTATCGGTGAATTAGCACCTAAAACGTTGGCGATTCAATTTGCTGAAAAAATGACGTTATTGTTAGCTCCTCCACTGTACTGGTTCGGTAAAGTGATGTATCCGTTTATTTATATTCTAAATACTTCGGCTACCCTTCTACTGCGTATCTTCGGAATCAAGCCGGCAGGTCATGACTCGGTCTATTCTGAAGAAGAATTACGCTGGATTGTAGATCAAAGTTACGAAAGTGGCGAGATTAACAAAACCGAATTAAGTTATTTACAAAATATATTCACTTTTGATGAGCGGACATTAGAAGAAATTATGATTCCCAAGTCTCAAATTGCTACACTTGCTAAAGAAATGCCTCTTGCCGGGATTATCGAGATATTGGACGAATATGAATATACTCGCTACCCTGTTATCGACTTGGATAACCCGGATCATTTTATCGGATTTATCAATACCAAAGAATTATTAACAGCAGTAGCCGCAGGTCGCGATTACAAAGTAGCTGATTTTATTCATACGATGCCTCATTTCCCATCCACTTCTTCTGTTAAAGATGTATTGATCAAAATGCAACAAAGTCGTGTGCATATGGCAATTGCTATTGACGCATCCGGTCAAACGGTTGGTCTGGTGACGATGGAAGACATTTTAGAAAAAATTGTCGGTGCTATTCGAGATGAAGCAGATACAAGTGATCTTGTATTTGAACCCAAATCGATCTAATCTTGATCTTGATCTGTAATACTGATACAAAAAAGGTCTCTAGCTCGTATAGAGACCTTTTTCTTTGTTTATTTATGATAGACATTAGATAGTTGAATTAAATGATAATCAAGATCATATACATACATAGACAGTCGGTTCGATATTTTTGACTGTGAGTACAAGATGATATAATAAGCAATAATCACTAGCGACCGATCAAGGAGGTTTTACTTTGCATCCACATATTGAACTTTTGTTATCAGAAACATGGTCACAGCTTGAACCATTATATCTAGCTGAAAAAAAGCGTATTGATGAATTTCCAAGATACAGCCCATTACAAGCAGGGCTGCGCGATTATTTCAAAGTCGGTTATCGCAAAGGAAAATCCAGTTATAAGCAAGGGTCATTTTTTATCGAAGTGGAAGAGCCTTTTTCATGGAGTGACTCCGCCTATACATGGGAAAGTGAAGTTTTTATTGATGATCTCTCTCCTACACTTTTACAAGAAGAATATGCACCTGCACTCCAACAACGTCTGCATACTTTATTTATGTCCGATGAATATGGTAGTCACTTTTTTGATTATCGTTTTACAGTCTCGTTTGCATTTGAAAATGAACAAGGCGAACCGCTGTATGTACATACTGAACAATGGATCAATCCAGACAAATTACAATCGCTTCAACAAGCCCTGAATGATTTTATAGATCGTAAAATTAAGTCTGATCTACCGATATTGCCTCAAAAAGAAGATTTATTCTTTTTCGCTAATCTAATGTTAAATCAAGATGTAGTGCCGCTTGATGTACAGAATGTTTCATCGCTATTTGAGCATACAGATACAAAATTAATTACTTTTCGAGAATTATATAGTGATTGGCAATCCACTTCTAGACTGGCATTACTTCACTGGGCGAATGAAATCTTTTTACCGCGTTATTTCGATATGGAAAGTGAATATAATACGACATTACATCTCAAATCAGCAGATATGCTTCCTGCTATCGATGCAAAAGAATTGGAGTTATTGATCTATACGGCACTACGTATAGGTAAAAGTAATGCAGATCAACGCCAAACGTATCTAGAATATGCAGTTCAGTTACATTCAGATCAAGCAGAGATTTATCTTCGTCAAGGTAGTGGAACGATCGAAAGCGAACGAAAAACCGATCTTTTCCATGGTAAAGCCAATGATATTTTACAGACGATCCAGATCAAGTTGACTGCAGAAGAGGAATCCAATTATCGCGAAGCATTAACTTATATTTGCGATCTGTTGCGTACAGGGTTCCCACATGAATATCAATTAAAATATAGCAGTAAATCCAAAAGTTTGTTGCCTGTAAAAGGATTAGCCAAATCTCCTTTACATCGTTTTTTTGCTAATGCGTTGCAGTATCCAGCACTACATCCATTAATTGCAGAGTATGGAGAACTGGCTATGCAGGAATTTGCATGGTATAGCGATGTAGAACCCGGTGAGAAGTCAGTGATGCCTGGAACATATGCTATATTAGGTCTGGGATTGTATAGTACTGACTACTTCCCTTTATTGATCCAATATATGCAAATGGTCGATACAGAACATCAATCTGCACAAGATCATTATGCGGAAGCGTTGGTAGAGGCACATGGAATGGATGTATCACTTGTATCTGTGCTTATGTCTATTTTAGTAGCAAGCGGTCAATCTGCTAAACCGATTAAAGGTTGGACAGCATATATAGAGCGTCCTGAGATCATTCTAGCATGGGATCATCAGCTTCAAACGATAGAAGATTACCAACGTGATCAAGTGTTATACCGTTTATGTGGTAGTGCTGCCAAGCAAAAATCATTTATACAAAAAGCAGAAAAACTTCGTTCATCTAAAAGCTAAGTTATTTTGAGTGAATACTAATAAAAGTCTTTTATTTCATGCTTATTCTTTGAAATAGAAGGCTTTTTCTGCGGTGTAAATCTTTTTTCTAACTTAGCTATTTAGGTTTTTTATTATCTATCCGATATATTGTAAGTAGTAGAACTTTTGAACTATAAAAATAATGAAAAAGCATACAATAATACTTATTTTTATACATAAAGTATAATGTCTTTCTTTTTTGTAGTTCTATAGTCGCTATATACTTAATCAAAAGGGTGGATATATAAAATGAGTCGCAATGATGAAATTATTTGGCAAAGAAACAAATTAGTCAGTTATATGTTATGGGCAATTACCGCTATTAGTGCAGCTTTAACATTACTTGTTCCGGATCTACTGTTTTCTACCTTATTATCTGTTTTGGTAACTGGCTTAATCACTGTTGCTAATATCAGTAAAAAAGGTATCCATACGATTCCATGGGTAGTAACGATCGCAGTCGTTGCAAGTGGTATCTATGTTAGCCGGGATGCTGTGAGTACAGTACAAGGTATTCTGGTCACTGCACCGTTGTTATTATATCCAAATAGCAAACACTACAATATTTCATTTGGCGTATTACTAGCCTATTATATCGTCAAATTGCTGATGGGTTCACAAGCAGATCCACTTGTATTTTTTAACGATGTTATCAATATTACAATGTTTATTGTGACAGGCATTATTTTAATTACTGTTTCTCGTAAAAACAAAAAATTATTCACAGACAGTGAACAACGCCGTCAGGAAGTAGAACAATCGCAGATCAAAGTTGAAACTATGTTGCAACATGTTAAAGAAGCTGTAAATAGTCTAACAGTATTTACCGATCAATTTAAGCAAAAAGTAATAAGCACGGGTTCGATCACCAATGAAGTTACGATGGGATTCAATGAAGTAGCCAAAGGCGTAGAATTTCAAGCAACCAATGTCGCTGAAATCTCTGAATCACTAGCGATTTCAGATCAACATATTCATGATGTCGCTTCATATTCTTTACAAATGAAAGAAGTATCTGCTCATATGGCAACCAGCACAGCTACAGGTAGTCATACCATGGAGAGCTTAAATACACAAATGGTTGATCTGTATGAAAAAGTAGATATTACAGCAGAAGATATGAAGAAATTCAGTGAAGAAAGTGCATCTATGACTATAATTTTAAATGGAATATCGGATATTGCTCGTCAGACTAATTTGTTAGCTCTTAATGCCGCTATCGAATCCGCACGAGCAGGTGAACATGGTAAAGGATTTGCTGTTGTCTCTGATGAAGTACGTAAATTAGCAGAACATTCTGGACAATCTGCTACTGATATTGCTTCGATCTTATCTAGCTTACAAGAACGCACCAAAATATTAACCGAACGATTTGATCATATTCGTAGTTCACTGCAAGAAGGTCGTAACGCTGTACAGACTGCAGCCGAAGTATTCCGTCATATGAATACGAATTCGCAACAAGTACTCACACAAGCAACTGATATTGAAAATAGCTCGGCAACCATGAAGCAATCCTCTAACAAAGTTGTTGGAGAAGTAAGCGAAATCTCCAGTCTTACTGAACAATCCAGTGCGGCTACCGAGCAAATTCTAGCTAGTATGGAAGAGCAACACAATCTTACTCAAAATATGGTGTCTAGCTTTGGCGAATTGGAACAACTGATTGTAAGTCTGAATACTTTAATCTCAGATAGCAATAATGATCAAAATGCAGATGTCGCACCTACATCAATTGCAGATCTATCCCATGTGTCTCAACCTGCTTCTGTCTCATTAGACAAATTACCAGCATAATTCATCACTATAAATAAAAGCCTGCCCTTTCCTGTATATAAGGAAACGGTAGGCTCTTTTTTTGCTTATTTATCGCTATATATTGAGAACTATAATTGACGGTATAATTATTGTGAGTGTTCTCTTGTAACCTTGCAATAACGAGGTACACTATATCTATATCTGATAACTATTTGAATAAAAAGGAGCAGACTTGATGATCTATATTGCTTTGCTACGGGGCATTAATGTCGGTGGGAATAACAAAATCAATATGAAAGCACTCAAAGTCACATTTGAACAAGCAGGAATGAATCATGTGACTACTTATATCAACTCTGGCAATATTATCTTCTCCCACGCTACGCTGACTCATCATGAATTGTCAGAGCTTCTGCAACAAGCGATAGCGACAGATTTTGGTCTACAGATTAAAGTCATGATTCGAAATATCCTACAAATACAAACTGTCATAGAGCACCTACCCGAATCGTGGAGTAATGATGATCAGATGAAAAGTGATGTCTTTTTTCTCTGGGACGAGATCGATGATGAGTCTATTGTAGAGAAGCTTCCTCTCCAAGCTGGTGTAGGCACATTGATATACATACCGGGCGCTATTTTATTCGCAGTCAGTCGTGAAGATGCTGCCCGAAGTCAGATGAACAAATTGGTAAGCTCCAAATTATATCCGTTAATGACGATTCGCAATGTGAATACTACCCGCAAAATATTAGAATTCATGCAAGCGGTACAAGAATAAGATTAGGATACACTTGGCTTATTTACTCGGTACACCTTATTATTTCCTTACTATTTATCATGTGATCCAGACTGTTCAGAGTCATATGGGAAATCAGCCCACCAACTTTCGTTTTGGTTGGTATATTCTTGGAATGTATTTTTTTTACCGTATTGATGTAACAATTGATCAAATGCAGCCATTTTTTTAGGATTTTTCAAATGGGCATATGCTCTTTGCAACGATGAATTACGCATAAGTGGTTTATAGGATGATACTTCCATTTCCCATGCTTCGCGATGAACCCATTCAACCAGTGCCGGAGCATATTCAAGTGTCTCCAGATTTTTCAACTTTTTCATGCTGACTAATTCGATTTTTCTTAATTTGTTCAACTCTGTGAATGTAGGGAGTTCAGTAATATGAGGTAACCCTTCTAGATATAAATATTGTAATCCATACATAGCAGAGATCGGTTGAATATCATCTAACCCTTTAATTTGGGACAAACGCAAATATTGTATACCGTTCATCTTCTGCAATGCTTTCAGATTTCTTGTACCGCCCCATATGATGCTAAGAGACAATAACCGATGGAGATTAGTTACAAAATCTAATTGTGGCACTGAAATAGAATGTAATCCTAACCGTTCTAATGTGGTTAATTGCCCGATCACTTCAATATTTTTGTGATGACCATTGATAACTAATTCGGTTAGATGAGTAAAGCGTTCTAACACTTGTAGATCGGGCTTACGAGAAGATGTTTTGCCTAGTGTTAACTGTTCTAGATCTTCAGGGACTTCTTTTAAAAAATGAAATTGATCTAGCTGGTATATATTTATATGGAGTTGCTTCAATTGTTGAAGTGTTGTTATCGATTCGATATGAGCCATTTCCCCTGTACAATCAATCGATAAATTACGTAAAGCTGGCATTTGTTCGAGAAATTCAAGATCGCATACCTCATCATAAAATCCATATACTCGCAAGGTAATATCAGAGCGATCGGCAAATATTAGATCATTTAACCCGGTATACGTATCTGACACTAACGAATGATTATATTGAATGATTCGCAGTTCAGGCATACGTTGAAGTTGTTTTAAATCTGCGGCGGTTAATTCTTTTTCTACTTCAATAACACCTTCTCGAATTGTGCTATACACCGATCATCACCTCAGCTTAGTATTCAAGTTGTTCATACTCTGTTGCTGTTGCATAGCCATATATCCAGTAATCTTGCTCTTTTTTCACATATGGAATACGTAGCCTTTGCAATAAATTGACCCATTCCGCTTCAATAGTTAACGTATTCGGCGCTGTGTACTTTCCTGTATGTTCAAGTAAGCGAGGCTTTACTCTTATCCATTCGACATTGTACCAAGCTGTACTCAAGCTTTCCCAATCTCCTAAATAAAATACATCTTGTTCAAATGCTAACGGATAAGGTTCAACTTCCAATATATATTTACTCTGAAATGCAGGTGCAAACGCAAGCTCACAATAAATAGCTTCTGTTAAACTGTTCCATTTCGTATTATTCATCACCGAAGTTAGTGAGCGCTGTTCTACTTCTGCTATCACTTTTTGCTTATGCAGTTGTTGTGGATTGTCTCTCATCTAGAGATTCCTCCTCGTTGTGTAGAGATCATTTCTTATATTATCGCTATCTATTTCTTATAAATATTCGCCAAAATAATATGTTAATGCAGACGAGGAGTACCGATCTTCACCTTGCCACATAGCTACTGCATTGAAGTCACCAGAACCTCCGCGTAATTTGCGTGGTGTATCCAAAGGAACCAGCAAGCCAGCATATCCCCATATTTCCATTATCACATCACGTTCATGTTTATTAGCTGGAAAAAGGTCTTTCCAGCGCTTTTCTAATTTGCGTGCGCCTTCATCTTCATTACATTCTTCTATAGCCTGGATCATCTGCTTTAGAATATGTACATCTTCCGGTGTGACTGTGATTGCTGAATGATAGTGTTCTACAAATAATTTCAAATCTAGCCAGCAATATAGCAAATGATTCAGATGGATACCACCCCACTTGATCCGTTCAAAATTCAATACATTGATATCAACATTAGTATACTGATCATCGGACATCAATCGGTTAAAGTTACAATCTCCACAACTGCTCGTATTTGCATGTACAGCGCGTCTTTCTTCATAAGTATGTAGCGGTAGATGAACGGTTAATGCCCAGCTAGATAATATACTACGCAAATGAGTTTGACGTGTCGAAAGACTATGTAAAAAAGCTTGCACTACCTGTTCTTTGGTAATCACTTCTTGATGCAAGCGATAGATGTCTTGAATAATAGCATCATGAGTGATAGAGAGCGGATCAAACATCATGCCTTTACTTTTAGCATAGTCAAATTCTTCACCTGCAAATGATGTAGGTGCTGATTTCCATCCTTGTGCTGACCAGTATGTGTTTACTAAAATCTTTTTCGCTTTTTTATCCATGATGTTCTCCTTTGCATTCATGATCTAATAATAGGGCCAGTTCTTTCCAGCGCGGATATTCTTCGTGTTCAGCTAGTTCCTGATCTTCTTTTGCAAGCCAGTAGTCTGCTTCTAGTAATTCGTGCATATCTAACTTGGTAATAGACAGGCATAGCGGATGATTAGCAACTGTCAACATCGATTCTGGACCATCATCCCAATTATATTGATGAACTACCGCATGCAATATAACCGAAGAATCGAGTTGTTCTATTTTTCTGCATGCTACCGCCATATCTTCTTCATACAAAATAGCATCGAGCTGTTGCTCTTCTTGTGCTAACAAAATAGAGCGTACTGATCCCACTGTATCTAGCAACATATCTGCAATACCGGGATGATATTGACGTGCAAAATTCCATGGTGTCGCTAAAATACCTTGCTCTGAATCTAATCGTGCTCCTGCTTGAATCAGGGCAGTTATCACAGCCGTTTGTTTGAATTTAATCGCTTTTTTTAGAGCGGTATGTCCAAGTTTATCTTCTATTTCCAAATCAGGTTGCTTTTCCAACAGAAGCTGAATCGCTTCCAAAGACGAACGATTGGTAATCAATAACATCAGCGGAGTTCGACCACGTTCATCTTTTTGATTCACATCTAACGTCTGTACTGCTTGACGAAGCTGTTCTATATCTTGACGTTTTATTATGTCTTGCCAGTTCAATATCATATGCCTCCCTTGATGTAATAAACTATGTTGATGAGATATACATGAGATAAAGTATACATCTATAAAACAACAGAATTGACAGCAGCTTGAGCGCATTGGAGTAGCGCTGTATATAACTGTTCTGAAAGGTCACGATATTGTTGTTCTAACTGATGACTATGCGCGCTATTCGCTGGATCGTCATTCCAAGATCCCATTCCTCCAAATACCCATGCTTTGTATACAGCATTCAGTAGACGATATGCTTCTTCGGCATACACTTCTGGCAATTCAAAAGCAAGCTTAGGAGCAGTCTGAGATCCTTGCAATATTTCTATCGCAGGATTAAAAAATTGCTGTTGCCAGAATGTCTGATCAATCTGCTCTGCAAAGATAGAGATTTGTTGCAATACATGGTGTAAATGAGCTTTATATTCGCTCAGCGGCTTAAATGCATGTTGTTCTTGCCTGATGGCTTCATAAGGTTCTGCTGTATACGATACGTCCCAAGTGATTTTAGAAGGCAGACGATGCACCTGCCAGTTCGGTCTCCATACGATATCAAGCGCAGTTCCGATCGTTCTTACACCTATCGGCTTACCTCCGCCTACTAATCCACTACTTTGCCAAGATGAAGAGGGTGCCTGACTACTGACTAGCATTAAGCGCTGATATCCTGATTCTCGTAAATAATCTAACCATTTGATCCATGACAAGCTGTGCTCCTGATATTTAAATTGAATATGCATACTTTCTTGATAGATCAGCTCGGGATGAGAAGCATCTATACCCCGTATTAGATAAGCATTCCCTAATGCTGTAATCAATAATTGTTGATGAACTTCACCGTTCATATCCAATCTCCTTTAGTGTTTGATCATCCAACAGTCACAAGCAAGCAGTTATTGATTTGTTTCTATTTCAAAGGTATATTATCGCACAAAATAAGCCCACGATAAACGTGGGCTAGGTGACTCTTATCAAATCAAGTTATTGAACGGTAATGATCACACGTTGATAGTGTTTAAGTTGATGTTTGCCATGATCTTGTACTTCAGCAATGATATGAATCGTATCGCCTGCTTGAGCATCTCTAGGAATAGTGAAACCTACTGTATTCGTATTTTTACCTGTCAAAGCAATCGTATCTACTTGTTCACCTTTAGCTACCTTTTGATGTAGACCAAGCTGTAGATCGCCCGCCATATTCGGTTCTACTTTTTCAGGTGTTCCTGTAAAGTCTTGATACGTATCGGCTTCAAAATATCTCCACCACTTGTAGGTCAATTGATCACCGTCAGGGTCTGTTCCTTCAGCATGTAAAGTCATATGTTGACCCGGCATAGCTGTAAGATCTAACCCTTCTTTAATCGTTAATGTAGGATTATGATTCGCATCTGCATATTGATCCGCTACCGCCCAGTCTGCACGAGCTGCAAAATCATTTTGAATATCATCAAACCAACGCATTAATGAATATTCAGCTTCATATTGCTTGGTATAGATATCATAATCAAGAACCGTATTACGGTACAATGTATCACTGACTTGTCCAAAGCGACCGCCCCATCCACCATAGCTAGGGTCTTCCATACTGCGTAGACCATTATCGATTAGATAAAAGAATGAAGGCGAATCACCTTCTGATATAAAGTCATACTTTTTGTACTGTGGATTGTTAGCTAAATAATCTGCACTACCACGTTGTTCTTCTGCAAGTTCTCCGTCGATCATTTTGCCATCGCCCATCAGTGCATACATATCAAGCAATTTACCATGATCCTTCTGAATATTTTCCACATTCCATGATCCTTGCAATTTGTCATTTACTTTATCGGTATGCATTTTCCATGCATAAGCGAAATGCCAGAAATTCGATTGGTCATTGATAATACGAATATTGGGCCAGTTTTTGGCAATATAATGGGTATAGCTATCATCTTGATCAAGAATAATATAGAGCACTAATTTATCGCTTACTTTTTTCTGAATATCTGCCCATTCAGCTGTATCTTTGTATTTCTCTTCAATCGATTGAAGTGCTCTTGCTGTTGTATTTGTTCCACCCCATGTCTGTACATATAGATCACGTCCATCATCATCTAAAAATAACTGTTCAAGAAATTCAGAACCTTCGGTTACTTTTTTCATTTCACCTTTATCTGAGATATTACCAATCTTGGTGACACTGCGAATATAGTCAGGCGTAGGATAACCTTCTGCCTGTTTGCTCAAGTTAGGATAAATCTCTTCATAAGCATCTATCATATCAAATACCCATTGTGTACCTGTCCAGCGAAAAGGCTTAATTCCTGCTTGCTTATCTCCTGCATAATGATACACAGAACTGGTCAATACGATACCTTCAAGATCCATTTCATTGGCATATAATAAAAAGCGAATAACCGAGTTCATATCATCCACTTCACCATCTGTAGTGATCACTGTTCGAGCTTTAGCGGCTTTATTTGCGACAGGTGTAGTTACTGTAGTCTTTGTCTCTGATGTGGTCTGCTGATTAGTGCTTGCTTGAGGTACTGCTTGATTACAAGCAGTTAATGTCCATACGCATAGAAGACTAACTATTCCTACTTTGAGCCATTTTGCTTTTTTCATCGTAAATCCCCTTTTCTAATTGCTGATCGAATCAGTTGCCTGAGAACGAAAAAAAACCTAAATACATGTATCCCCCATACATATGGGCGGTACATATACTTAGGTTTTGCCTGCATCATCAGTCACAATCCGTATCCGTACAATATCATGTTCATTTCTAAATGTAAACGGTCTATTATATAGACAATAAAAAAAGCTCCTTTGCTATCAAGACAAAGGAGCTTGCTTATTATACTTTTGCTTTGCTTACTTTGATACGGTTGATTACAAATGTAATGGCGAATACTACAACCAACAGAACAAAGAATGTAGCATGTCCCATATGATAAATGCCTGCTGTGTCTAGAATCATTTTAAGTCCGATAATCGCGATAAGTACAAATGCTGCATTCTCAAGTTCAGGAATTTTATCCATCAACTTCAGAATGAATCCAGCGACTAGACGCATCATCAAGATACCCAATAATCCACCCGCAATCAGAATCCACGGGTTAGGAGATACAGCAAACGCTGCTAGAATTGAATCGATAGAGAATGCGATATCCATCATCTCTACAGTAATGATCGTACGAACAAAAAGACTCATACCGGTCTTCGCAAGTAATTTCTGTAGACCGCCTTCTTCTTCACTTTCATCATCGCCGTCTTTACTTTTGAATTTATCCCAAAAGTGTTTGAATGCGATCCAGAGAAGATACGCTGCACCGATATATTTAACCCATGCGATCTGCACAAGATAAATACCGACTCCAATAGCGATAATACGGAAAATGTAAGCTCCCCACAAACCATACAATAGCGCTTTTTTACGCTGGTGAGCAGGTAGTTTGTTAACGATAGCTGCTAATACCAATGCGTTATCCGCAGATAGCAGACCTTCGATAATCACAAGGGATAAAATAAATCCCCAGCCTACAGGTGTTGCGAATGCTTCTAAAAATGTACTCATTTCAAACAAATGACTATACGTCATTACCGCACAACCCTCTCTCTTTTCTAAATGTTTTCAAAAAATCAGATGAAGAAAAATAATTTTCTTCTATCACGCACACTATATTGTATTTGCTACTCCTATAAACTCATAAATATACTACATATTTCCTTGTTGTCAATCTGTCAATATGAACAGACATATTATCCAAATCGTGTTATCCAAGTACAAAAAAATGAATATATTATGCTATAGTCTGAAGCAAATAAAATATCATTTGAACTTACGTTATATGGATCTGATTCTTTTTACATATAAGAAATGCAACTTTTTGAATAATACGTTGGAGAAGGCAAATGGTTTCTTTTTTATTTTAAAAAGAATCTATATCCTTTTTTTCGAATGTCATGTATGTAGATATGAGCTAAAACACATGATAAAACCTCTATGCCTATACAGATGTATAAACATAGAGGTTAGAAGATAGAGATTATAATAATGGTGGAGATCGATTAACGATTAGTTGCTGATTTTTTAAATAATAATCCATCAACAGACCAGCTTCTTGTATTCGCTACAGCCAAGTAAAGAGCAATTACGATATAAGTGATATCTAATTCGTATCCTGCCATTTGACCATTGCCCATCAGACCTGCGGATAACTTCGCTGTAAAAATAGCACCCAACAAAATAACAATAAATACGATAGAGATATAACGTGTCAATAGACCAATAATCAACATAATACCGCCCACAACTTCGATCGTACCTACAACGTAAGCCATAAATCCTGGAATGCCTAGACTTTCAAAAAATCCAGCTACATTGCCAAATCCCATTTGTACTTTGCTAATCCCATGTGCTAGGAACAAAATTCCTAGTACGACTCTCATAATTGTTGTAACGACGTTAATTTTCATCATTAACAGCTCCTTTTTATTTTCTAATAGTTACTTTTATACTGTAACTTTTATTTTGTAACTATAAAGCAATATAAACATAACTGTCAACAAAAATATTATTATTATAAATAAAATATTTCTATAACTAATAAAAATGTTTCGTTTTTAGTTGCTACGGTTTATTACTTGTTGTTACAATAATGCGTAATATACTGTGAAGAAATGTGAGGAATTGGTATGAATATAGGGGCTATGATTCGTTCGATTCGTAAGCGTAAAAATATAACGATTGCTGAAATATGCAAAGAAACAGGATTGTCTCAAGGATTTATGAGTCAGGTAGAAACCAACAAAACATCCCCTTCGATCAATACATTGGAACATATTGCGCAGACGCTACAAGTGCCTTTAAGCTATCTGTTATTACAGCAAGAAGAACGGATGACTGTCGTTCGCAAAGAAGAACGAGAATTAACTTCAAGCGGCCCTGACCAACTCAAAGTCTCTCATTTGGGTCATACCTCGAATATGCAAATGATGTTAGTCGAAGTGCCTCCAGGAGCGTCTACAGGAGAAGTGCCGATAGCGCATCAAGGTGAAGAAGTGCATCTGGTCGTTAAAGGAACGATTTATGCAGAACAAGGTGAAGATCAATTCGAGTTACATGAAGGCGATTCATTTAGTTGGAACGCTTCTGTACCGCATCGGGTAAAAAATATCGGCGAAGATACTGCTATCGTGCTTATTTCTGTATATAAAGAGAAATAAAAGAAACATTATTTTATACAGCGTTAATACCCTACTAACATATGAAGTCTATAATTTAGCTTATCAATACTCTTGCTGAATATTTACATTTTTTTGTTATGACTATGTAAGTGTTCGACAAAATCTACTACTTTGATGTAGCTAAAGGATGGCTTATGTTATGGGAATTCATGCGTATTTTCGATCACTCAATGAATTAGAACGTATTATTCGTTGCCCGGGTAAATTTAAGTTTGAAGAACACAGTGTATCTGCTCATTCGTGGAAAGTAGTACAATATGCCAAAACGCTGGCTGATATCGAAGAAAAACATGGTGTTACTGTCGATTGGAAAAAGTTATACGAGATTACTAGTAGTCATGATTATGGTGAAATTTTTATCGGAGATATCAAAACACCGGTCAAGCACTCTTCGATGGAACTACGTAAATTGATCCAACAAGTAGAAGAAGGTATGGTACAGCATTTTATCGAGGAACATATTCCGGAAGATTTCAAAGCGATATTCCGTCAGCAATTACGTGAAGGTAAAGACGAATCAGTCGAAGGTTTGATTTTGGAAGTGGCGGACAAAATGGATCAGGTCTATGAAGCTTTTGCAGAATTGCAACGTGGAAATACCGAAAAAGAATTTATCGTCATGTATCGCAATGCACTCGTCAAAATCAAGCATATTGAATTACATTGTGTTGATTATTTTCTAAATGAGATTTTGCCGGATATGGTTAACGAAGAATCATTATCTCCGATTGATATCAAACGCATTACAGAAGAAGCACTGGCACTATAATCCAGCACTTCCCCCTGCTCTCTTACTCTTATGAGAGTTTTTTGCGTTGTATACATATAGCATTCTGTTACGTGTAGGTAATACTTATCGAAGAACTAGCAGAACGAGGATCATACGATGAACTAATGCTGCCATAGGCTACTTTATATTCGATATAAGGATAAGGCTTGGAGCGTCGAACATCTGGTTTACGTTCTAGTTCTTGGCGGAGCAAAGCATCATGTTCTTGCTTGCGTTGCAACTCTTTTGCTTCTGTCCAATCGTCCCAGGATTGACCATACTTTGGATGAGAAATGCTCATCATCGTCATGCGAAATACTGAATTTTCGAATAACAAAGACACAGAGAATACGTGAGAACTAATCGGTACATCTTGAAAAGAGTACCATACATAACCATTATTCATATCTCGAATTTCTGTAAAATAATCGCTATACCATTGAGATTGTAATACTTGTGCTAACGTCAGTGCTGGATATATTGCTCGTTCTTGATTTACTTCTAATTCGCCTACAATCCAATTGCTCATGAATAGACTCCTTTCTCTATACTGTACATGTTCACTTTGATTACCAGCGTAACGGTTGTTGATCTTTCCAGAGAATCCAGCGGCTCTGTTCACGAATCGGTGCTGTCCCGATCGTATACTCATCTCTAGAGCCACTTTGTAAATCAATCCAGTGTGCCATTCCACCATGTGTGCCTACGACCAGCCACTTTTCATCAGGTGATACGACAATACCTACTATCGTACTGCCTACAAAATAACGCCATATTTCTTGTCCATCATGATCGATCAAGCGCAGATATCCATAAGCATCGCCTACAATATTACCTGATTGTAATGAAGCCCCTGCATAGACACGCATTTCTTGATCCATAAGTGGTAATTCATCTTCTTCGTTGAGCACATCTTTTTGAATATCATTAAGATCTACTTTGATCGTTGCTCCATTATAAAAATGACAAGCATTGTACCATACACTTTGATTATCTTGCGTAAATAGACTGTAATGCGGATAACTGGAAGCTGGCTCAAATTTGTGTATTTTCTGCGTATACGTATCTAACAAGTAATGTTCACTCATCTGGCTACCGTAAGCAATCCAGCGACTGTCTGAAGAGACCGCTCCATGCGCCATATCAACCGATATCGTCGTATAGTCCTCTCCGTACGACTCTACCTCTTCGATTTCAGGATATAACAGATGTACTTGTTTGCCTTCGATCATATAAATACCATATGCACTGATCAACAATACTTTGGTTCCTGATGCAAATGGAATAATATCGATCAGAATATCTACAGGGGATATACAATCAGCTAGCGATTCCCAGCGTGCTAATTTCTTTTTAAGTGTCTGCTGAATATGTTCCCAACTAAAATAAGCGGTATGATCTCCATGTAAAGCAAGATCGGGGTTATGTACAACACTAATCCCTGCTGTCGTGACTTTGGCTATATACTGCTGGTCTGTAGACATGCCGATACGCAATACATTTTTAATTTCGATCAGTTGCTCTGTATTGGCTAAATACAATCGGCGATGTTCACGCGTATTGCCTGCTTCGACTACAACATAATCTTGAATATATCCTACCGGGCATACCGGTTGTAAAGATTCTTCAAATTGTGGGGTCAAAGGTGAAGATGCTGGAGGCACCTGTTCATGTAGACGCTCTATATCATCAGCTTGATTCGCTGCTATAATCATTTGCATAATATCTGGTGCTAACATAGGACGCTTGTCTTCCTCCGGTTCTGCTTGGGCTTGTTGCCAATCACTTGCTATACCAATACGTACAAATTCATTAATAGCATGTGCATATGTTTTACCTTCTTGTCGCCACTCTGATGCTACTTCTGGTTGTAACCAATCCATACTACTCATCTCTCTTTCTATTCATAATCTTATTATTATCTCAAAGTTTTTCACAAAATAAAAATAGCCCTAACTATCATTAGGGCTAAACTATCAAAATATAGATCTGTACTGTCTACTATATTCGCCTGGAGACAGTTTGCTATATCACTTAAAATACAGTTTGGAAGACGAAGAAGATTCTTTGAATGCTTGAATAAACAAAGAAGGATCATCACGAATCATATATGAAAATACGCCCTTGCGTGTATGCAAATAAAAGAATCCTTCGCCATCGCTAAATGTGCGATACGACATATCAAATACATCCAAAATAGCAAATTCTCTTCGGTGGGTCGTTACTCGATCATGATATAAAATAAGCATCCGTTCATCGATCCAATGCTGTTGTTCTTGTCCATCGATTTTGCGCTCTACTTTGTAATAAGGTTGTACCGCAATTTGATTCATATCAGCCCTCCTTATCAATATCATACAAGCTTATGGTATATATTACCCAAAGTGTGCCAAATGATCAGTCAATTGGGTAAGGAAATCATAGATATAGCCAATAAAATAGTATTATCTGTATGGACTTCTTTGGTGTAAACAAAAAGCCGCTTTGCTTTCCTGTACTGACAGAATAAGCAAAACGGCTATATGATCATAGTATTCATGTATATTGATTGGATTAGTTCGTAAATGTATGTTGACCTAAAGAAATCACTTTAGGACGTGCAATACTCCAGCTGGATGTCGCAATCTTAGGATTGTAATAGTACAGTGAACCGTTAGTCGGATCAACCCCATTTAATGCTTGTCTTGCTGCATCATAAGCCATCTGATTCGGCTTCATGCCATACTGTCCATCTTGAACAGCTGTAAATTGCCCTGGTTGTAGAATGACAGCAGAGATCGAATTAGGGAATTGATTGGATTGTACACGATTTAGCACGACTGCGCCTACCGCTATTTGTCCGCGGAATGATTCACCACGAGCTTCAGCATAAATAATTTTAGCTAGCATATTGAGTGAATGATTGCTCACTTTACCCGATGGATTGAGCTTCGCTAATGTAGCAGGGCCAGCGACTCCATCTGCAATTAGACCATGGTCTCTTTGGAAATTTTTAACGGCTTTGCTGGTAATTTGACCGTAATAACCGGTAACGCCAACATGAAAATATCCGCGTGAAGCCAGTTGCTCCTGTACCTGACTTACATGTTCATTTTGCATACCTTGTGTCAGCATTAATGCATGGGCTGGCGTAGCCACCGTAGCTGTACCGAACAAACATGCACAAGATATAAGAAGAGCGGGTAATTTTTTCATCTTTTGAGATAACCTCCACTTTGATTTTCTGACCGGTCCTATATGCCGGGCTGTCCATCCGAGAGACGTTGATCCGCCTGAATCGAATATACACGCTCCAAACGGAGAATGTAACGCACTAAAGGAGTGGGACTAAGCTGTATTAAAGCATCGGTAGGATTCTAGCATATATTTCTGTGAATAGCAATTTAGTTGCTAAAAAGAGGAATGGAAACAATATAAAATGCGTTATTGTGAACTTCTGCTATTACCTTATTACAGTCAAATTTGCTCCTTGAATCACTTTTTGATCATGATATACTTTCGTATAGTTAAGAAAGGAGATTACAAATGGACATTCAAGTGTATACATTAGATGCTTTTTCGTATCAAAATCAAGGCGGTAACCCGGCAGGTGTAGTGTTAGAAGCAAGTCATTTATCGACTGTACAAATGCAATATATTGCCAAGCAATTAGGATTTTCTGAGACTGCTTTTATTCTACCTTCTACTGTTGCTGATTATCGAATTCGTTATTTCACACCTAATCATGAAGTCGATTTATGCGGACATGCTACGATTGCTAGCTTTTACTTAATGGTAACGCAAAATCATATCGTTGCAGGTCACTATCGCATAGAAACGTTAGCAGGCATACTGGATGTGCATATTGAAGATGATCATCATGTCTTTTTGACACAGACACCGCCTCAATTTGATATCGAAATCAATCGACAAGAGATAGCAGATTCGTTAGGAATCGCTGTAGACGAATTATACGAAGAAGCACCTGTGCAGATCGTATCGACAGGATTACGTGATATTATTGTCCCTATCCGTTCATTACATACATTACAACGTATAACTCCCAATTTTGACCGTATTAAGCGTATTTCTCAAACGTATAATGTTGTCGGATATCATCTATTTACACTGGATACGCATAGTGATGCTATCGCACAATGTCGTAATTTTGCTCCACTATACGATATTCCCGAAGAGAGTGCTACAGGAACATCGACAGGGGCATTAATGTGTTATTTGCATCAATATAACTTGATTCCGGCAACAAGTACTTCACCCTTTGTATTTGAACAAGGATATACGATGAACGTGCCTTCACAATTGCTTGTTACTATACAACTGCATGATGACGGTGCTATTAAGCAGGTACAAGTAGGAGGTCTTGCCTCCAATATGCAGCAACATATTATGACTGTGGAGACGTAAAATGGTGAGTATCGATCCAGACTTGAACAGCTGCAAAAAAATCACTTTTACGCTCTGCATAACAGACTAAATGTCCACTTTTAGGTACAATAATCACTCTGGTATCCGGTGTGCCTATATGTTCTGCTAGATAAGAAGCGCTTTTCATTTTAACAAGATGATCTTGATCTCCCTGTACAATAAGTGCAGGGATTTTGATATGAGGATAGATCGTAAATGATTCGTGAACAATCCGGTAAAATTCACGTGTTGCTTTAGAAGGCACAACAAACAAATTACGGATATAAGCTTTCACCATCGGCCATTGATACAGTGTTCGAATAATCTGCTGCGGATTTAATGGAAACACAGGCGTCGATAACATTGTCAACGAGCAAATATGATTCGGATATTTCACCACTAAATGAGCCGCAATTAATGACCCTGTTGAAAAGCCGATCAGGTGTATTTTAGGATATGTAGTTAGCAATTGCTGTAATTCAACTTCAGCACTATCGATCCAATCAAGACGAGTGGCATTTCTAAGATCCGCTTTACTGCCACCATGCCCTTGTAAGGTAAACATTTTGACAGTATATCCTTGCGCTTCTAAATATTCGGCTAACGGAGAGACTTCATGTTCTCCTCCTGTGAACCCATGGATAAGCAAACATACTTTCACAATAAGCTCCTTTGGTGTTGATGAATGTAAAATATTGTAGAATGCGCTTATGAGTTCAAGCGCTAGATTCTTATCATAACTGGTTATGGTACACTATGAAAAGTCTGACAAAGGAGGATAAGTAACTTATGAAATTAATATCTTGGAATGTAAATGGACTGCGTGCCGCCGTAAAAAAAGGATTTAATGAGTATTTTGATCAGATGGATGCTGATATTTTCTGTATCCAAGAATCCAAGTTGCAAGCCGGTCAGATTGAACTGGATCATGGGGATCGGTATCAACAATACTGGAATTATGCTGTCAAAAAAGGATATTCTGGCACAGCTATTTTTACCAAAATCGCACCTCTTTCTGTTCATTACGGGCTAGAAGAGAATTTTGAAGAAGAAGGTCGGATGATCACGTTAGAATTTCAACATTTCTACCTTGTGAATGTCTATACCCCTAATGCCAAACGTGACTTAACACGCCTCCCGTATCGTTTAAAATGGGAAGATCGCTTTCGTCAATATGTTCAGCAATTGGATCAGGTCAAGCCAGTTATTATTTGCGGGGATCTCAATGTGGCTCATCTTGATATCGATGTCAAAAATGCCAAGTCTAATCATGGCAATTCAGGCTTCACGACTGAAGAACGCGGTAAAATGACTGAATTGTTGAACACTGGCTTTATCGATACATTCCGTTATTTCTACCCAGATACTACTGATGTATATAGCTGGTGGTCGTATATGTCCAAAGTACGTGAGCGTAATATCGGATGGCGGATTGATTATTTTATAGCTTCTGCACGTCTAGCTCCTTATCTTGCTGATGCTTCAATAGATCATCAGATTATGGGTAGCGATCATTGCCCGATTATTTTGCAGATAAATGATTTTACAGATGTGCCTGCAAACTCTTCAGTACAATAAATGCCAAGCTGAAAATAGGATGCACACAGAGTGGTGAATAGGATTGTAAAGGAGGATTTGGATTGAAAAGAGACAGAGTTGATCATTTTTTTGCAAGCTTTGGAGCTATTTTAGCTATACTATTTCTAGCTGTTGTAGGATTGGTGGGAGTTGCACTATTTAGCAATATGCAAAAGTTTTATATCCCTTTTATTATAGTGATCGCAGGTCTTATGATTATCGCAGTCATTCTTAGCAATATTCAGCCGATTGCTCGCCATCGCTTTTTTCCAATAGGGGTCAAGCTTTGTCTGGGATTGTTTGTTGTGATTGCTATTGGATATCATGTGAATCGTGCTTATGATCAACATCTGATTGTGAGTGAACAAGATGTAAATGTAGATGATTATCGTCCGTTTGCAGATCATAGCAAAGTATCAACACTGGACAACCCTTCTACCTATACATTGTCTGCTCAGGATCAATTACCGGTGCTTGATGGTGCAACTGCTTTATATCCACTCTACTCTGCATTTGTCAAAGCTGTCTATCCTGCTCAAGATTATGAGCCTGATGATGCGAAAAGTATTGTTCGGATTACAGGGACAGGCAAAGCATACCAACGCTTAATCAATCACAATGTAGATATAATCTTTGCTGCTGCTCCATCCAAAGAACAGCAGAAATCAGCTCAAGCTAAAGGATTACAATTGAATATGCAACCGATTGGGCGAGAAGCTTTTGTATTTTTTGTACATAAAAATAATCCTGTACATAGTCTGACTTCTACACAGATCAAGCAGATTTATACCGGTGAAATTACCAACTGGAAGCAAGTAGGTGGCAATGACGATCCCATCCGAGCATTTCAACGTCCTGAAGATAGCGGAAGTCAAGCAATGTTACGACGCTGGATGGGTGATCAGCAACCGATGACTCCGATTGTCGATGATGTGGCTTCAGGAATGGGCGGTATTATCGAACAGACCGCAGATTATCGTAATTACAAAAACGCAATTGGCTATTCGTTTCACTATTTTGCAACACAAATGAATGCCAATGATGATATCCGTCTACTCGCTATAGATGGTGTGTATCCAGATGTAGCATCAATTCGGGATGAGAAGTATCCGATTATTACTCCTTTTTATGCGATTACTGCTTCGTCTCGTAAAAAAGATACAACATCTTCGGTCAATCCCAATATTCAACCTTTTATAAATTGGATTTTATCCGAGCAAGGTCAGCTATTGGTGAAAAAGACAGGATATTTTCCGATTCGATAAAGGTGCTCTCCCTCTATTTCAAGAAAATATACAAGTTCTCTCTACTTTTCATTGTGATGATGTGCTTTTAAAGATATACTATCGATGAGGATGATAATCATTGTCAACAACTTGGTGGAGGGAACACACAAATGAATCGAAAGACTGCTTACTCTGCAACAGCTATTTTATTAAGTCTGGTGTTACTATTAAGTGCTTGTTCTTCAAGTACATCTACAACAGCACCAGCAACAAGTACTGAAAACACAGCCACTACAGAATCAACTGCTACAGAACGGACATTAACAGATGCGATCGGTAACAAAGTCACTGTACCTGCTAATCCGCAACGTATACTGGCTTCTTACCTTGAAGATCCTCTTGTAGCTCTAGGCGTTACACCTGTTGCTCAATGGGCAATTGGTGAAGGCAATACACAAGGTTATTTGCAAAAGCAGTTAGCTAACGTTCCACCGATTGATTCTACACTTCCTTATGAAGCTGTGCTGAATACCAATCCTGATCTGATCTTGATGGATAGCGCAGAAATGGTAGCTGGCGATAAATATGCGCAATACAATCAGATTGCTCCTACGTATGTAGTCGGCAAAGCGCAAAACAACGATTGGCGTCAAGAGTTACTAACGATTGGCGATGTACTTGGCAAAAGCGATCAAGCTAAAAAAGTATTAGCTGATTATGAGACCAAAGCCAAATCCGCCAAAGAACAATTGCAACAGCAAATCGGTAGCGAGTCTGCTGCGGCTCTATGGGTAACTGGCAAAAGTATCTATGTAGTCAGTCGTAATTTATCCAGTGGAGATGTACTTTATAACGATCTAGGCTTAACCGCTCCTGCGGTGGTAGAGGAAATTTCCAAATCAGGAGAAGCGAACTGGCAAGCGATTTCGTTAGAAAAGTTAACAGATCTGGATGCTGATTATTTATTTTTGATTAATAGTACCGAAAAGTCTAAAGAAGAAATCACTAGCCCTGCGGTATGGCAAAACATCCCTGCTGTTAAAAAAGGGCATGTGTACGATTTTAGCGCTGATTCTAGCTGGTTATATACAGGTGCTATTGCGAACGGTCAAATGATCGATGACGTGCTTGCAAGTGTACTGAAAAAGTAAAAAAAGAAGAAGCAGATTTGTTCTGCTTCTTCTTTTTGTTATAGTTTGTCGTGTTTATATGACTAAACGTTTAATTCACTCGTTCAAAAATCCACTGTTGTATCGTATTATTCAGATCGCTCCATTGTTTGACATCGCCACCATCATCCAAACTTCCATTGGTCACATCTAGTAATTTGCCACTATTACGATTTTTAATTTCAAAATATTGATTCTGTGTCGGGGTAAAGCTCCATTGTTGACTGGTCGCGCCTGTTGAAGCAAATTGTGCAACATCTGCTCCATCTGCTGTGCTTGCTCCGGTTACTCCAGCTAACCGCCCACTATGACTGGCTCGCAAGTTAAAAAATCCACCAGATACAGGATCAAGCGCCCATCGTTGATCTCCTGTACCATTGTATGTCCATTGCAGAATATTAGCGCCTTCTGCGGTAGAAGCATTGAATACAGCCAATACTTTACTGCTGTTTTTATTTTTAATACGGTACAAAATATCGCCTGTACCTTCACCAGAAGGACGAGTAACTGCTGTAGCAGAACTTACCGGTGATCCCAACACAGGAGTATCTCCATTCCAACTTATTTTCTGAATACGAGTCGTTCGTTGTTCTGCACATCCTTGACCTGAACCATCATTGGCATGGTAGACGATCCAATCTTCTTTGCCGTCTGGTGATTTGACAAAGCTATTATGACCGGGTCCAAAAACAGTATTTGTTTTCTGAAAAACAGGATTAGCACTTTTCGTCCAGTTGCTAGCAACGGTTAGATCAGCAGTAAGATTAGCACTGAGTAGACCTAACTTGTAATCATCTGTCCAACATCCACTGGCTGAAAAGGTTAGATTGACTTTGGAGCCATGCGTAATAAAAGCAGGAGCTTCATTCACTGTTCCACCGGAAGTCTCCCATGCATACGTGGGACTAGAAATAATAGTTGCTTTGCCTTGAATCGCTGTAGGGCTACTCATTTTGGCAATAGCGATCTGTTGCGGTTGGTTCGGAGCGATCTGTGACCATGCGATATATAATTGTCCATTGATGTTAGCCACCGTATGGTCGATCGACCACCAATCATTGCTATCTTTCAATTTAATCGGTGCCGACCATGTGCCTTGTAACGGATTCGCACTGGTATTTTTAATCACCCACATCCGTTGATTCGGTGTACCTGTTTCACTACTTCCTGCTGAAAAATACAGATACCATGCGCCATCAATATAATTTAATTCCGGTGCCCAAATATTGCTAGAATAGCAATTAGCGCCTATACAGTTCGCTGTTGACCTGGTAAACACTGTTTTGCGCTCTCCATTTCCGATTCCGCTTAATGAAGAAGAACGAGTAATATCTATTTTGTCCCAATTCTGCGACGTATGCACAAAATAATAATAACCATCGGTATGCTTCATAACAAAAGGATCGGCCGATGAGTAAGGTGCTACTGGATTAATAAATGTGGTCGATGCAGCTTGTGCTTGAACAGGTAAAACCGTTAATAGAAGCAAAACAAACACTAATACAGATATTATATAAACATTCTTATTTAACATTAATATTCCCCCTTATTATTTAATCTTTTATATTGTAAGCGCTATCATTATTTCGCACAATATAAGGATATAGCACTGCATATTTAAATTCATTTCTCATGCTCACATTCTGGTGTAATATAGATAGTCTGAACGAACGATATATATATAGTGTGTGTATTTATGAAGGAGGATTGGAACGTTGAACGTCAAAGAAGAAGCTTCATTGCAGAAAAAATTACGTCCACGTCATATTACATTTATGGCTATGGGTGGCGTGATCGGAACAGGGATTTTTAAAGGAAGTAGCGAAACGATAGGATTAGCAGGACCCGGGGTTATTTTCACCTACATTTTCGCAGGTATATTGCTATTAGTAGTAATGGGTGCTATTGCTGAAATGGCTACCGTTTATCCTAATATGAATATGAAAGACTTTATCCGCCAAGCGTTTGACGAACGATTATCTTTTATTGTGGGCTGGTTGTACTGCTTTATGTGGTTATCGGTCTGTGTGATAGAAGTTATTGCTGCGGGTAGCTTTCTTCAGTACTGGATGCCTGATGTACCACTCTGGATACTCAGTCTAGCAAGTGCTGTTTTTATTTTGTTAATTAATACGATGAGTGTTGGTAATCTAGGCGAAGTTGAATTCTGGCTTGCAGGGATCAAAATAGGAATGATTATTATTTTTATCGTACTAGGTGGTTTGTTGTTATTTGGTATTATTCCTAGTGATCCTACACCTTACTTGAGCAATTTTACAGCTCATGGTGGATTTTTCCCTAACGGGTGGACAGCTATTATATCTGCTTTGCTCGTCGTCATGTTCTCTTACGGTGGCTCTGAACTGATCGGACTGACATTAACCGAAACAGAAAATGCAGATAAAATTTTACCTAAAGTAGTAAAAAGTTTTATTTTGCGTGTTGTTTTATTCTATACCTTACCGATTCTAGTCATCTGTGGATTGATTCCGTGGAACCAGCTTAGTGACCAGACCAGTCCATTTGTACAAGTATTATCTTCTACAGGGCTACAAGGTGCAGCTCATATTATGAACTTTATTCTGATTACAGCTGTATTGTCTGCTGCCAACTCTGGAATCTATGGAGCAACGCGGATGTTACATTCACTGGCTACGAATAATGAAGCACCCAAAGCACTTGCCAAAACATCTGCAAAAGGAGTCCCTATCAACAGTCTGATTTTGTGTGCTGTTGTGCTTTTAGGTGGATCTATGCTGGCTTATGTAGCACAGGATCAAGTATTCGGCATTTTGCTTGCAGTACCCGGCTTTGTCGTGTTGTTAGTATGGATTAGTATCTGTCTGTCTCAATTAAAATTAAGACGTTCTTATCCGACTCAACCTACATTCCGTATCTGGGGTTATCCTTATATTACAGGGATTACTACGCTGTGCCTGATGATTATTGCAGTGTTGTTTATATTTGATGCTAATAATCGAATCAGTATTGGAGCTTGCTTGATCTTCCTGGCTTTCCTGATTGTATGGTCTATCTTTAAGTTCCGCAAATCTGCTCATTAAGTAGAATTGAACACGATGTAAAGATACATTAGACTAAAAATACAATCTTTTTGCTGGCAGGTGTCATACCAATGTATCAATCTTATCTGTTTCCGATTGCCTATGCTTTTATCGCGTTTCCGTTTGTAGCTGCCTTATTTACATTGCCATTTCTGATTGTACAGTATCGCAAATATGGTTATATTCACAAAGTACGTGCGATTACACTTTATTTGTTGTTACTGTATCTGATGAATGCTTTTTTTCTGGTGATTTTGCCTTTACCTTCTTCACGTCATAATCCAGCATTGGCTAATGGTGATCTACAATTGTTGCCATTGCAATTTGTATATGACTTTTTGAAAGAAACGTCGGTTTCGTTTGCGCATCCTTCTACTTACTGGCATATGTTTGTCGAGCGAGCTTTTTTACAAGTGATCTTTAATATTTTGCTGACTATACCGTTTGGGATGTTTTTGCGTTATTACTTTAGAGTGCGCTGGGTTAATGGATTGATCTTATCGTTTTTATTATCGCTTTTTTTCGAAACGACTCAATTGACCGGAATCTATGGTATTTATGATCATGCTTATCGGATATTCGATGTGGATGATTTACTATGTAATACGCTAGGCGGTATGCTTGGATTTATGATTGCAGAATGGATTGCGAAGCGTCTACCCCGTATTGAACATCTAGACCTGCATATTGATCGCTCCAGTAAGCGTGTATCGTATACTCGCCGTGCTGTTGCTTTTATGATTGATCTATTTATCTGGTATACATTGATGATCTTGCTGACACTTAATGATGTTCCTGTTCCTTTTTGGATATCTAGTAGTATTTACTATATTCTTATTCCTTATTGGACACATGGAATTACGGTAGGAAAATGGATCGTCCGTATCTATGTAAGTAGCACACATCCTGATCATTCGAGAGTGTCTTTGCTAGCTTTGACGATTCGGTATGGTCTGCTGTACTGGGTATTTCTTGGGCTCAATAATATTCTTAGTGATACGATTGTTTTGCCAGATATTCATACTTTTTGGCGTGCGCTATGTAGTCTACTTTTATTTGTAATCGATATTAGTTTTTTGATGCATTTAATGTCTTGTTTTTTCCGCAAGGGATCATTGTTATTTTACGAAAAGCTCAGTCATACCAAGCAACATATTCAATGGCCAGAGTTAGAGCAACCTTCTGCTGATACCCAAAACAAACCAAATAGTTAACTACACTATAAAGACAGCTTGATATCACCGATCATTGGGATCTGTGTATATCTGAGCTGTCTTTATTTGGGTGGTTGGTTTTATGATCGATACAACCATGTTACAATACATTTAATTATCTAAGTAGATTCTAATGGATTGTGTCTCTGGTGCGCAATAAAGAAGGCGGTTGATCATTTTTGATTTATATTATTAAGTTTTTGTATAGTTTTGTGCTTCCTCCCGGACTTTTTCTAGTATTATTATTCGGTATTGTAGTCTGGTTATGGAGAAGCCAGTTTAATGTAGCGATGGTGTTACTCGCTATTACTGTATTGTTATACATATCTTCGATTAGCATTGTTAGTAATTTTCTGATTGGTAGTCTAGAACGTCAATATCCACAGCCCACTATTGCTGAACTTCAAGGAGATGTGATCGTTGTACTGGGTGCTGGAGCTTCCAAAGGTACACCTGATATCGATGGTACTGGTAATATGTATGGATCAGCAGGCAACCGTCTGATTACAGCTGCACGTCTACACCGGATTACAGGGTTACCGATTTTATTTTCAGGTGGTCAGGTTTTCTCAGATAGCGGTAATGAAGCTGATATTGCGAAGCGCCAGCTTTTAGGCATGGGTGTAGAAGAAAGTAAACTTATGGTCGAAAATCGTTCACTTAATACCGCTCAGAATGCTAACAATACCGCTGTTATATTAAAAGAAAAAGGATTGTCGCATCCGATATTGGTCACCTCTGGGTTCCATCTGCCACGCTCTGTGATGCAGTTCAAGCGTGTAGGATTAACGGTGCAACCTTTTCCAACCGATTATTGGGTAAGTCAGCCTTCGTCAATGTATTTCAGCAAATTTTACCCGTCAGCAAGCGCAATGTCTTCTACGGCTACAGCGATCAAAGAATATCTAGGTATGCTAGCTGTAAAAATAAAAAACTAACATTATCTTATATCAAGCTAATTTATCTTAATCAAGCTACTTGGGATTCAAACCATAGCAAAAAACCTCCTTGCACTGGATACGTGCTGAGGAGGTTTTTTCGTTTAGCTTATTTAGTATTCATGTCTACGTTGTAGACGATTATTTCCACTCTGCTACTTTTTCTACAGGAAGACGACCTGAACCGTGACCTTCGCTGTCTGCTTTACCCATAGACAACAACATTACCGGTACATAACGATCTTTTTCCATACCAAATGCTTCAGCAATTTTAGTTTTGTCATATCCACCGATAGCATTTGTATCATAACCATGGGCACGAGCAACCAACATCAATTGCATTGCTACAAGACCGCTATCGATCAATGCGATATCTTTACGTGCAGCATCTGAAATATTTTCATAATACGCTTTAGCAAATGGAAGTTGTTGGTCTCTTACATCAGCAGGCATATGACCCGCTTCTACAGCAGCATTGAAGATTTCATCTGCATTTTCTTCATGACGAAGATCACCGAAAATAGCGATAACCGCAGAAGCTGTCTCTACTTGACGTTGATTAAACATCGCAAGTGGCAACAATGTAGCTTTAGCTTCGTCACTTTCGATCACTAGAAAACGCCAAGGTTGCAAGTTGATCGAAGATGGTGCACGTGTAGCTTCTGCCAAAATTTCAGTCATTTCTTCGCGGCTAATTTTTACAGTTGGATCGTATTTTTTAATCGAACGACGCTCTAAAGCAATTTTGTTAAAATCATTTGTTTTTGTAATTTGGTTTACAGTATTCATGGGAAAACTCCTTTAAATGTAAGTTATAATTATATTTTTTATTTACATCTCGCTCATATTTTGATTGAGACGACGCAACATATTTAATAATTGCTCTTGTTCTTGCTCTTCAAAATTCTGAAGCATCTCTTTAAGAAATTGTTCTTTTTCTTTGGTGTATGCTAGAATTTTTTGCCGACCTTCTGCGGTTAGCTGTACCAGTGTAAAACGATTGTCTTCAGGACTCATGCGACGTGTCACCATTCCCGATATTTCCAATTGCTTCAAATGTCGAGTGACAGCTGCACTATCGATACCAAGTGTTTTTTGCAAAGAAGTCTGACTGATCTCTTCCACTTGATAAAGCTGATGTAACAATTGTAGGCGTGACGCACTTATGCCAGCACATCGTTCAAAAACACAACTGATCTGACGATGTAGCCCTTGCAACTGGTTAAAAATATCTTCAGACGATGAATGAAGCACAGCGTCCCTCCTTGTCCAAGACCAACCATTTATATAGAAATGCTATCAGATAGCATGTTCTCAATTGAATTACTTCTTATTAATTGACCCATCAACTATTGAGCACTCAATTAATATAACACATTATACATATGCTTGCAAATACTATTCTAAAAATGAAATGGTGCGAAATAATAAAACGTTATAAACATCATAAAACCGATGCAAGTTAGATACTCACATCGGTCGCTTTCAGGTTGTTATCGATTATTTAAGTGTATAATGATTACTTCCCTTTCAGATCAGAAGCTTTTACTTTCAAAATCTTACCTGCTGATTCAGAAACAGGCTTGGTATCTGTGCCAAGACCGAAGTAGAAATCACCATTCAATTCTTCAAATGATTTGGCGTACGTATCTTGTTTAAATTGTAAAATTTGAGTCCATTTTTGTAGGTTCTTGGTCATATAGACACGATTGATATAAGAACCGTCAGCTTGCTTGGTGTAGGTCAATACATATGTTTTGTTAGGACGTGTAATAATATCTGTAGGCAATGCTCCTGCATCTGCGAAAGTCACTGTACGCGCAGGATCGGTTATATTTTTGGTGACGATTAGCGCTTTTGGAGCTAATTGAGCATCGTTATATACATCCCCTACAATATAAGCCAGTTGCTTTTTAAAGACCACCGTTTTGCCCATTTTCATATACGGCGTTTTGCCTGCTGTCTGTACATACGTCATACCAGGTAGCAAATTAGCTCCGGATACTTGTTGTTGGGTCACGTTAAAGTTTTTATCGATCGCCAGCAGATGGGTCTGATCTTTCCAAATATTATTATTTGGCATCAGGATAGCGGCTGTATACAATGTTCCTTTAAATTCAAAAAATTTGTAGGCTCTTGTACCAATACCTTTGATCTGGGCTAACTCTTTCCAGTTGGCTCCATTATCTTCTGAAATCAATACTTTTGGTGCACTATCTGTACCGATGGCTGCAAGTAATTTGCCATGATAATAAGCCATATCATATACATGGATACCATCTGGTAAATTGCGATACTTAGTCCATTGATCTCCATCTAAAGTGTAAAAGTTACCAAAGTTCCATTCTTCACTTTTGGAGTCGTTACCTGGAATATACAGTTTGCCTTTTAGAATTTTGAACGTATCGATCTGCTCTTCATTGGTTGCATCTTCTGTACTTTTTTTACCTGTTTTGGGATCGGTATATGTGACTTTTTGCGTTACAAATTGACTGGTCTGGGGGTTATAATAGACAATAGGAATCGGCCCTGCATTGGGTGAAGGCTGTGCATTACTACTGTTGCCATGACCTAGATAAATTTTGCCATCAAAGACTTGCATATCCCACACATTACGCGCGTAAGCAGGTGTCGAGAAAGGTTGCCCTAGCAATTGTAATTTGGATGTAACATCGGTGCTCTGGTCTGCTTTGCTACTTGCGGCGCTTACGACCTGTGTCGTAGCTGTTGGTAACGATAATGAACTTCCGCTCACCAATAGTCCTGCACATGCTGTACAGATTAAAGAGAACTGTACTATTTTCTTTTTGGTAATCATTATATTCCTCCACTCAGTTAGTGAACTATAGATTTTTAATAACCCCGATTTACGGGTATTAAAGCATATCAGCGTATACGGTTATCTAACCTCCTTATGAATGTACGATAGAAAACGTTTGACGATGTAGAAAGGAATCACAGAAATCTTATGAAATTTTTAGTAGGTATGCGTAACCTCAAAACAGCACTAGCTGTTTTTATTTGCATTATTATCTCACAACTTCTGCAATTAGAGTATCCTTTCTATGCTGTGATTGCAACTATCATTGCGATGGAAAACTCGGTCACCAATTCGTATACTGTCGGCAAAAACCGAATGATGGGTACACTGGTAGGTGCAGCTATTGGTTTTATTTTCGCCTGGATCGATCCACATAGCGCCCTCTTTTCAGCGATAGGAATTGTGATTGTAATTTATATTTGTAACTTGCTTCACTGGAACAAATCGATATCGATTGCAAGTATTGTCTTTCTAGCGATTATGTTGAATTTACGTCCCGGAGAGAGCCCTTTTTTGTACGGTATGCACCGGGTAGCAGATACATTGATCGGTATTGGCGTAGCTGTAATCGTCAATTATCTTGTTTTCCCACCGGATCATGAACGATTAATGGAGCAAATGCGCAGTGTATTACGCAAACATTTAACCAAGCTTGCTCATGAATTACTGCGGGAAGGTGGAAATATTCATATTAGCCCGCTCAAAAAAGATATGGCTAATCTGGAAAAAGCGTATGAGACCTATGCTTCTGAATTCCATCTCAAAAAGAATAAACAAAAAATGCTAGCACATCTAGAACAAGAAATTGATGTGTATCATAATACGTATTCTCATATGCGGATGATTCGTCTATTGACCGATGAATTGCCTACACATCATCACTGGGATCTGCCAGAGCAACACCATAGTCATCTGATGGCTCAATTGCCACTGGATGTATCTTCTCAGCAGATTATTTACAATTATCATGTAAGTTGTATTTTGCAAGAAATGAGTACGCTTGGCTTGCTGATTCCTGCTCATATTGCGCAACCATTTACAAAGTCGTCCACATAAAATAAGCGATGCTATCCTTCTATTGATAAGGAAAAAGCATCGCTTATTTGTTTTTTTATAATATAGGTTTATGCCAACTGACTTTGATTAAAGGCAATGCACCATATTGAATACATCTAATACTAACAAAATACCTTGTTTTGATACGAAAAAGGATTCTATTATTCTTTATGCAACAATTGCTCGCCTGCAATACCCGGCTCTGTCATTTGATAAGGATCGAGAATAATATTCAATTCTTCTTCTGTCAGTACGTTATAAAGTAAACACAGCTCACGTACAGGCTTACCGGTCTGAATCGCTTCACGTGCAATTCGTGATACTACTTCATATCCTAGATGAGGATTCAGCGCTGTAATCATCCCTACACTACGCTCTACATATTCACGACAACGATCTACATTCGCTTGAATACCATCGACACAATGTAGACGGAAAACAGTAAATCCTTGCTTCATAATTTCTAAAGATTGCAATAAATTATAGACCAATACTGGCTCCATTACATTCAGTTCCAATTGACCTGCTTCTGATGCAAGACAGATGGTGTGATCATTACCAATCACTTGAAATGCAATCTGATTCACTACTTCACACATTACCGGATTGACTTTACCTGGCATAATAGAAGAACCCGGTTGGCGCGCTGGCAGTACCAATTCGCCCAGACCTGCGTATGGCCCAGATGCCATTAAGCGAATATCGTTAGCCACTTTGGACATATTCATCATACAGATTTTGAGAGCAGCCGATACTTCCGTATACGCATCGGTATTTTGAGTAGCATCTACCAGATGATCAGATGCCACTACAGGAAATCCACTAATATCAGCCAGTATTTCAGCTACACGCACAATATAACGTGGATCAGCATTAAGCCCTGTACCGACCGCTGTTGCTCCCATATTGATATGCAGTAAGTTTTCTTTGGTTGCTTCCACACGGCGAATATCCCGTCCTAATACCCGAGCATATGATTGAAATTCTTGTCCTAAGCGGATCGGTACCGCATCTTGCAAATGAGTACGTCCCATTTTGATCACTGTATCAAATTCGTCTGCTTTGACCTGAAAAGATTGTTGTAATTCACGCATCGCTACAAGCAATTTTTCGATCATCGATAATGTTGCGATATGAATTGCTGTTGGAAAAGCATCATTGGTCGATTGTGCCATATTCACGTGATTATTCGGGCTAATATCCACATAACTTCCTTTGTCTTTGCCCATAATTTCCAATGCACGATTAGCGATAACTTCATTGGTATTCATATTAATCGATGTACCTGCTCCACCTTGAATCGGATCAACGATAAATTGATCTTGCCATTGTCCGGCAATAATCTCTTCAGCCGCTTGTACCATCGCTTCCCCTTTAGGGCCATATAGACGCGACAATTCCATGTTTGCAATCGCCGCTCCTTTTTTGACGATCGCCATAGCACGAATCAATTCAGGATGTAGACGTTGTCCGGTAATTGGAAAATTCTCTACCGCGCGCATCGTCTGAATACCGTAATAAGCTTCATCTGGCACTTGTTTCGTACCCAAAAAGTCTTTTTCTATTCTCACAATTCATTCCTCCGACTGTTTGCCTTTTGTTAAAAACGTCATAGTTGTTCTACATTGACTATTATATGCTTCCATTATAATATACGCCACTACATTCAACCCTTATTCTGTAAACGTTTACAATTTGAAAATAAATCAAACAGCACTGCTTCTTGTTGAGAAACAGTACTGCTTTGAGATCAAGATATTTAGATTTGAATTATACAACCAGTAACCACAAGTACAATCCAAGCAATGTAATAAATAACGTTGGAATAGTCAAAATAATTCCGATTTTGAAATACGTTCCCCATGAGATTTTGATTCCTTTGGTAGCTAATACATGTAACCATAATAACGTAGCTAACGAACCAATCGGTGTAATCTTAGGACCTAGATCCGACCCGATGACATTTGCATATACTAGCGCTTCGCGAATCGGCTCTGAGGTCACTGTCGCTTTGACGGCTAATGCATTAATCAATACTGTCGGTAAATTATTCATGACTGATGATATAATCGCTGCAATAAAGCCCATTCCCATAGTAGCTGCTAACATTCCATGATCAGCAATCTTTTGAATAAGTATCGCTAACAGATCTGTTAAGCCTGCATTACGTAGCCCGTAGACCACAACATACATACCGATAGAGAAAAATACGATCGACCACGGAGCATTTTTGAGTACTTCTTTGACAGGCACAATAGGGCTTTTGCGTGCCAGAATTAAGAAGATAATGACTATTACACCAGCAACAATAGAGACTGGAATTTTCAAAAATTCACTCACAAAATATCCGATTAACAATACGATTAATACAATCCATGATAATCGAAACATCCGTACATCTTTAATTGCATCCATAGGTGGTTTTAGATGAGTAGTTTCAAACGTACGAGGAATACTTTTGCGGAAATAAAGATACAATACACCGATACTTGCAATCAATGCGAATAGATTAGGCACTATCATATGCCCTGCATATTGCATAAAGGTAATGCCAAAATAATCAGCAGACACAATATTTACAAGATTGCTCACCACTAATGGCAAAGACGTTGTATCTGCTATAAACCCGCCTGCAATAATAAAAGGAAACACTTTACGCTCATCCAGATTCAAAGCACGTACCATCGCCAGTACAATAGGTGTTAAGATTAAGGCTGCTCCATCATTTGCAAATAATCCGGATACAATCGCTCCTAGAATACCTACATAGATAAACATCCGTACACCGTTACCACGGGAGATATGAGCGACGTGCAGGGCTGCCCATTCAAATAATCCTACCCGATCCAAAATAAGCGAAATCAAAATAATACCTACAAATGCTAGCGTAGCATTCCAGACGATCATGGTCACATCCCAGACATCATGAAAGCTAACTACACCTAGAAGAAGCGCAAGTACTGCTCCTCCACAAGCAGACCAACCAATCGATAGATTTCGTGGTTGCCAGATCACAAATGTTAATGTGATCACAAAAATAAGACACGATAATATAACCAAAACCACGTAGTTAGCCTCCACTGTACATCATTCTTTATCTAATTATTCAAGCTTATAGTGATCCAATACATACAAAGCTTCTGCGATAATTCGTTTTTCTTTTTTGATCACTGCTTTGCTCATCACTTGTTCTAATAATACACGCACACTTTCTATTTGTTCAACTGTGTCAAAAGTTTGCTTCAATTCTGTTTGTTTGCCCAGAGCAGAAATAGCGATTTGTTGATGTACATTTTTGCTTTGTAGCCATTCTTTATAATCTTCACTATGAGGACGAGAAGTTGCAAATAGATCATCCCAACCATCATATGGAAAATTCACTCGATCTTTGATCCAACGAATCACTTTACGACTGTGAAAATTCTTCAGCCCTGTGTTAGCTTCATATCCATTGAGTTTGCGTCCTTTTTCCTTTTCTTTCTCTTCGATCTTTTGCCATATCCGCTCTAGTCCTTCATCTTCTGGTAAACAGATTGCTGTCAGGTACGCTAGAATATACGAATTAATACGTTGCTCTTCCGGTAAATTCCATAACTCACGCACCCAATCTGCCGCATGATGACGGTTGATTAAGCCTGTATATTCCAGTAACCCATCTTTGATAGATTGATTATGTTCGGTATGAAGCCGTTCAAGCCATGCTTGTAATACATCATCTGGACGGTACGCGGAGAAGGCTTGAATTATAGTATCGTCTACTCCATTCAATTCGGTATAACGAATCAATTGATGAAGATTTTGCTTTGCTTCTTCGAATGTAAAATAAAGATAATCATGAATCCATTGCTTCCACTTCTTCGATTGTTGACTATAGAGATTAAGACCACAGTTATCGATAAAAGGAGTGTATTGCCATTCCTCTGCACCGATTCCACTCAACTCTGTGACTTTATTCAAAAAGTCTGTTAGCGATACTGCTAAAATACGAAATTCACCTGTCTCATGTCCCCAATGAAATACCATTGGACGCTGAGGATTACTATACAAATCTAAAAGTAGTTCATCTCCGTTACCGGCATGATAAAAACATAAATAACGCTTTTGATCGATTTGCTCATCGTCTCCAAAGTCTGAAAACATGATACTTTCGATATTCCAGCCTATATCTCCTGATAGATCAAAAGCTGCTGTCTGTGGATACGTGATCTGCCAGTACATAGTGACTTTTTTACCACCGTCTTGTAACAGACTTCTTAATTCTTCTGGTAAAGTCACTTCTAACTCTTGTTCCATATCAGTGATTTCTTGATCAGTAGCTGGTTCTTCCCACAGTAATGCTGTAGATGCTCCTTTCTGCTCCAACTGGTGCAGTAATTGCTTCCATTGTTGTTGCCATTCGATTAGATTCTGTTGCAGCATTGCTATGTCATCCTTTCCATACTAAAACATTTAATTTTATCATATATGCTTACAAAGAATCTGTAACGGATACAGCTTCTTTTTAGTACCCATTTTAATATAGGCTTAACGCAAACAAAAGATCGCAGACTCATTCTCTGCGATCTACAATGTATAACCTATGAAGAATGAGATGCCATAATTTCAGATTTGATCGAGACATCAATCAACTTTTTGTTTTTGAGATACTCTTCCATCTGACCTTCTGCTTCAATCATAACCTGCTGAATCGCACACTGAGCATTATTATTTAAGCAACCGGTGAATAAAGAGTTCACCCCTTCAATTGCATGAATAACTTCCAGAAATGAAATGTCTTCACCCTTGCGCTTGAGTCGGTAACCCCCATTTGCACCTGACGCTGATTCGATCAATCCGGCTTTAACCAATTTGGTCAAAATTTTGGACAGATATGTGGGCGATACTGAGAACGTTTCAGCGATTTGTTGAACACCTAACGATTTGTTTACTTCATTTTGAACAAGATATACCATCGTATGCAGTGCATAATTCGTTGCTTTTGAAAATTTCATAAAGACACCTACTTCCAGTGTTTAGCATCATATATTCGTTAGTTTGAGCTTGTTTATTTTTATTACATATAATCAAGATGTATGATGTCTTTTATTTTAACGAACGAAAGAATGACCGTCAATCTGTCCGCTCCTATACCTATAATAAAAACATCCTTTACCTCTAAATCTATAACAATGTTTTACATCATCATAAAGATATAGAGGATAAAAGGATGTGATTGAATACTATATATGATTTGTTAATCTAACGCATAAAAAGATTCTAATTGACGTACAATCTCTGCGGTATCATGCTCCACTACTTCTTGATATTGAGGTTTGGCGAATAGTTCTTTGATTTCTTCAGGGAACTCTTGTTCAATCTCACACAAGATAATCGCTTCATCAAATTTAGCTGGATGAGCAGTAGCTAATGTAATACAGATCTCATCATCACCTTGATATTTCTCATAAGCTGTAATACCACAAGCGGTATGAGGATCAAGTAGATAATCATGATCGCCTTTGTATTTCAAAATCATATCCAGACATTCCTGATTCGACGCGCCATAAGCTGCAAAGTCACTTTGTACTTTGGCAAGATCATCGCCTGTCATTACGATTTGTCCTTCGCTTTTTAATATATTCATATATTCAGATACTTTAGCTGCATCTTCCCCTACAAAGTAATACAGATAACGCTCAAAATTACTAGCCACTTGAATATCCATAGAAGGGCTGTACGTACTTCTAAAATCACCAGGCTTGTACTCACCTGTCTGTACAAAACGCTCTAAAATATTATTTTCATTCGTCGCAATAATCAACTTGTTGATCGGTAAGCCCATTTTTTGAGCCAAAAATCCTGAAAAGATATTACCAAAATTACCAGATGGTACGCTAAAGTTGATTTTTTTCAATTGATGCTGTCCTTGATCGATATGCAAGTAAGCATAGAAGTAATAAACGGTCTGTGCTAGAATCCGCAAAAAGTTGATCGAGTTGATTGCACGTAGATGATATTCTTTTTTAAATGCAAGATCACCGAATAGCTCTTTAATGATTTTTTGACAATCATCAAAATTACCTTTTACTGATAAGTTCAGTACATTTTGATCATCTACTGTTGTCATTTGTAATTCTTGTACACGACTAACTTTCTCATGTGGATGCAAAATACAGATTTTAATTCCTTCTTTACCACGTACCCCTTGAATTGCAGCCGCACCGGTATCTCCAGAAGTAGCTCCCAAAATATGAATAATTTCGTTTTGCTTTTTGGATACATAGGAATAAAATTCACCCATAAATTGCAATGCAACATCTTTAAAAGCAAATGTAGGTCCGTGGAACAACTCCATAATATACAGAGAATCATCAATCTTAGTAATCGGTGTAACTTCAGGATGACGGAAATTCGCATAACTACGAGTCGCTAAATCTCTCAAATCGTCTGCTGGAATCTCATCATTCGTATAATAAGAAAATATAGTAAGGAATAAATCTACATAACTTAGACTTTTCCATTCATTTAACGTCTCAGGAGCAATCACCGGAATATGCTCGGGTACCATAAGACCGCCATCATCGGCAAGTCCCATCAAAACAGTATCAATAAATCCTTTTGGCTCTACTTGTCCTCTAGTACTGATATACTTCATGCTTCTCCTCCAGTAATAACGAATTCGTATTTTTATTGTCTATCATACCCTGTCACAGTGTCGCATCCAAGCATTAATTTCAAAAAACATATTTTCTAGCTAAATATTAATTTAAATTTGAAATAATTATAGATTCCACAATAAAATTTTATAAACGAAGTTCTACGATTAACCGATATAAGAAAGGAAGTTATTTATTTTGGGATTAGAGAGGAATAGGAGAAGTATTATGAGAAAAAAAACATTTCTGTCTGGATTTACAGCTTTGATCGCAATCATGCTTTTATTAAGTGCTTGCTCTTCTCAGCAAGCGACCACAGAAGCAGCAACAGCGACTACCAAAACTAAAGTAGGTATCGTGCTATCAGATATTGGGTTAGGTGACCAATCTTATAGTGATGCGGCTTTTCGTGGGTTGATCAAAGCGCGAAATGAAGAAAGTATTATATTTGATTATAAAGAAATTTCTCAGACCAAAACGTATGATGAAGCTTTTAACCAATTAACGAAAGAAGATAACGATGTTATTATCGGACTTGGTTACATCATGAAAGACAGCTTAGAAAAAGCGGCTAAAGCTAATCCCAACAAACAATTTATTATCGTGGACGAAACATCAGAATTGCCTAACGTGGCATCGATTACTTTTAAAGAAGAAGAAGGTAGTTTTTTGGCAGGTGCTGTAGCTGCTATGGCAAGTACATCGAACCGTATTGGCTTTATCGGTGGGGTTGAATCCCCGTTGTTACACAAATTCCAATCTGGATTTGAACAAGGAGCGCGCTCTATCGATCCTAATGTTTCTTTTATTACGAATTATACAGGTGATTTTGGTAATCCAGCTGTGGGTTCCAAAGCAGCTAAAGATATGATTGAGAACGACAATGTCGATGTCATTTATACAGTTGCTGGCTTGACTGGAGTCGGTGCGTTACAAGAAGCCCAGACTCAAGGTAAATACGCAATTGGTGTAGATAGTGATCAATTTTTTGTCGCTGAAAAAGCAGTGCTGACTTCGATGATCAAAAATGTCGATGTTGCTCTTTATAGCGCATTACAATCGTTTGCCAAAAACAATCACACTTTTAAAGATAAAGATATGGTATTTGGTCTAACCGATGATGGTGTAGGCTTAACCGATATTCATGTCATTCAATTAACCGCCGAACAACAAAAACAATTAGAAGACTTGAAGAAAAAATTAATTTCAGGCGAAATCAAAATCGATTTAACTTCTTAATTAATGAGTACATTATAGCTCCTTAATTTCAAGTAACTACGTGGAGGAACTTATGAAAATACAAGGTAAATTAGTATTAAATGCGATGATTTCGCTAATTGCTTCCTTAATTCTTGTCGCATATATCATTTTCCAATTACTCAATATCAATTCACAAAATAATAATCTTGTACCCGCGATGCTAAATGTTAAACAGCTAGACGGCAATATGGTACAGACCGGGCAAGCTTTGGCTAACTTCTCCTTTACGATGTCAGCTAGTAACAAATCGATTGTAAATACACAGTTGAATCAAACACAAGCTACTATTGATACATTATCAAATGGCATGTTACAGACACCAGAAGAGCAAAAGCGTCTGTCCGCAATCGTAACGAAATTCAAAGAATTAAGCGACGCTTCTCAACAAGCATTAACAAATAATGATAGTGCAGAAGCGAAACGTCAAAGTATTCGTATTGAAGGTGTTCAAAATGATATTTATATTTTGAATGAAATTACGCAAGCACGTTATAACGAATACACGAAAGATTTGACCAACAGTATTGATCTAACCTGGCAAATCGCTTTGATTGGTGCGATCTTCTTATTAATTGCTGTCGGTGTATTCAATACATGGACTGCTCGCAAATTCGCACGCCGTACTCAACAAATGAATATTGCAGCACAACGAATTGCAGATGGAGATCTTACAATCAAATTAGCAGAGACTAAAGGTAAAGACGAGCTCGATGATCTGAATCGTTCTTTCCATATTATGATTGATAACTTGCGTAGTATCGTGACTTCAATTGATCAAGCAGGAGTTCGCGTAGACAATATGGCTCAAGATATTGACCGCAGTAACGATGTGATGCAAGAAATTGTGAATCAAGTTGCTACTTCTACTGAAGAGCTAGCTATCGGTAGTCAGAAGATTGCGGAAGATCTTAGCACAACTGTTATGGTTGTCGATGATATGCAACAGAAATTTTCATCTAATCTAGAGACTACTACTGAATCAGCAGCCTACAGCGAAGAAGCGATCCAAGCGATTCAACAAGGTAGTCTAGTGATGAAGCAACAATTACAACTCGTTGCTAACAATCGTTCTGCGATGGCTGAAGTGGAGAAAACAGTCACTGAACTCGAAAAAAATGCAGAACAAATTACAGATATGACCAAGTTAGTCTCTGAAATTGCTTCGCAAACAAACTTGCTTTCTCTCAATGCTTCGATTGAAGCGGCTCGTGCAGGTGAAGCAGGTAAAGGATTTGCTGTAGTTGCAGATGAAGTGAAAAAGTTAGCTTCTCAATCTGTCACAGCTGTACAACAAATCTTCGCTGCTGTGGATAGTATTACTATTGCTATGAACAAAGTAAAATCTTCTGTCGCTCAAAGTATTGATCTGTTCCAGGAGCAAGAACAAGCTACCAGTTCTACTGATGCTTCATTCGCTGCGATCAGCCAAAAAGTAGGACAGATTGCTGAGCATGTAAGTAAACTCGCTACAGATATGAAAGTCTCTCAAGATATGAGTAATCAAGTGCATCAAGCGATAGAAAATATCAGTGCAATCACTGAACAATCTGCTGCAGGTAGTGAAGAGATTACTGCTTCTACTGTTGAACAACAACGTTCGTTCTTGGAATCCAGTGAAAAAGTGAAAATGCTTCGTCAGATTCGTGAAGAGATGCAACATGAACTGAATCGTTTTCAAATTGATATGAGTGCTGATGAATCGGCTAATACTGAGGCATCAAATAATGTTGAACCTATCATTCAACCTTCACCAACCGATTCTACTACGCATAATGAGAAAACTTCTGCTTAATCAGTAGCAGATCGTATACTATGCTATCAGGTAATACATTCACATCAAAAAAGAAGCATGACCGTATACACGCGGTTCTGCTTCTTTTTTCGATGTATAACATACAATATTAATGTTTGATATGAACAGTCGATCCGCTTAATCCTTGCTCATGATAGTTGTTCGTATCGCTGACTGCTTCAGGAGACATACTAGCTTCTGTTGTATATCGATACGCTCCGAAATATGCCAACGCGACAAAGATAGCTCCCCCTACTAGATTTCCCAAAAAGACAGGCACAAAATTTTCTACATATTGTGTCCATGTAATATCCGAACCTGCAAAAATAGCAGCTGGAATCACAAACATATTAGCAATAACGTGCTGAAATCCGATAGCAACGAACGCCATAATGGGGAACCAGATCCCTACAAATTTACCGACTGAATCTTTGCTACCATAAGCGAGCCACACTGCCAAACAGACCAACCAGTTACAACCAATCGCCGATACAAAAGCTTCACCAAAACCTTCGTTCACTTTGGCATGAGCAATAGCGAGTGTTTTTGCTAAAAAATCGCCTTCTGTTAATCCAACCACATGTCCAAAAAAGTAAGCAACAGCAATAGCACCGATAAAATTAGACAGCAATACCAGTACCCAATTTACCACTACTTGAGATAACGTAATTTTTTTGGCAAACCATGACATCGCCATAACCATCATATTCCCTGTTAATAGCTCTGCCCCTGCAAGAATCGTTAACATAAGACCGACAGGAAACACCGCTGCTCCAAAAAATCCAGCGATCGAACCTAATTCTTTAGGCGCTGTCCCGATCACACGTATATCTGCCAAAAATCCAAGCGAAATAAAAGCGCCTCCAAGAAAACCTAAAATAAGTACTGTCCAGAACGGTAATTTTGATTTTTTGAGACCATTTTCAGCGGTGATATTCATAATTTCTTGCGGGGTGTAAAAAGACATTGTAAACCCTCCATGTTCATCGTGGTTGTTACTCATTGTTGGTATCATCAGTTCAAAAACGCCAAAAAACCACCATTAACAATGCCCTAATATTCCTCTTATATATTCTAAGCATCAAGAGGTCTAGAGAATAATTAATGCTGGTTAATGCCCTTACAGACTCCTATAAGGATATCAATCAACGGTCGATTCAGGTTTAAAGCAAAAACATCACATGAGTCTGCTTCAAACACATATTGCTACTGCTCATTAAGATTAATCTCGCCTTAGAAATTTGTCAATACTGTGACAACTAAAATTTTGCAATATACAATTCTGCTACATTTTGAAATAAAAAAATAGAAGGGTTGCCCCTTCTATCCTCCAATATGCGACATTTCTACTTTATGACCATTCGGATCATTTTTGTCAGACGCTAATCCTCGTTCTAACGAATACTGGTCTTTACGATTGGTCCATACCGCTTGTATATAATCGGCAATCTGTTCATCACTACGATCTGAACGCAGCCACTCTCTTAAATCATGACCTTTTGTAGCAAATAGACAGGTATATAATTTGCCTTCTGCTGACAATCGTGCTCGTGTGCAAGAAGAGCAGAAAGCTTCCGTTACTGAAGAAATAAAGCCTACTTCTCCGATACCATCTGCAAATTGATAACGTGTAGCAACTTCGCCATCATAATTCGGTGCGATCGGTTGAAGTGGGAAATGTTCTCCGATCCGATCCAGTAATTCTTGCTTGCTGACTACATGCTGACGATTCCAGCCATTGCTATTGCCTACGTCCATATATTCAACCATTCGCAGAATATGACCTTTTTGCCGGAAATAATCGACCATCGGGACAACAGCATTTTCATTGAATCCTTTTTGTACGACCATATTCACTTTGACTTGAAGTCCCGCTTCTGCCGCCGCATCAATCCCATCAAGCACAGGCTGAACACGACTTCGACCGCCATTCATCTGTAAAAACATATCGTCTTCCAGACTGTCCAGACTCACAGTGACACGATGAAGCCCCGCTTGTCGCAGACTTACAGCCATACGAGATAACAGACTGCCATTGGTCGTTAGCGAGATATCTTCTGCATCCAATCGAGATAGACGCTCTATAATATTAGGCAAGTCTTTACGCAGTAAAGGTTCTCCGCCGGTAATTCGTAATTTTTTGGCTCCTAGTGATACAAATATTTTAGCAATTCTACCGATCTCTTCCTCTGTCAGTACGCTTTCTTTAGGTAAAAAAGAATAATCCTTACCAAAAATTTCTTCTGGCATACAATATCGACAACGGAAGTTACAGCGGTCTGTGACAGAGATGCGTAAGTCTCTTAATATACGATTATGCTGATCTTTTGAAGTCATAGACACCTCTCCATTCCTCACTTATACCGTGTTGCAACGACTTCGAACTGTATATTTATTTTTCGGTTTCCTACTAGAGTATCATAGAATCCGGTGCTATGTCCTGACATTCCAAAATTCTTTGTGAATGTGTATATACATTGCAAGAATCTCCGCGAATAAATCCAACTGTGGTTATACCCAAATGATCGGCTAACTCTAACGCTAGCCCTGTAGGAGCAGATTTGGACAAAATCACTTCACAGCCAATCTTAGATACTTTCGTCAAAATCTCGGAAGACATCCTTCCGCTAAATACAATAATTTTACCTTCTAGACTTAGATTCTGCTTTAAGCACCAGCCATAAATTTTGTCCAAAGCATTATGACGACCAATATCACTTCTTGCTACAATAATCCCATCAGGATCACACAAAGCAGCGGTATGCACACCACCGGTATGCTGAAATAATTCTCCACTGTGTTGCACTTCATCCATCAGCCGAAAACAATCTTCAAACGACAACGTAACATTTACTGTATCCATTACTTTGGCTGTACGAGCATCGTTAAAAAAAACAAATCCTTGCCGGCTTGTTCCGCAACATGAAGTGATATAACGCTTCGTAAACAATTGACGGTGCTGAGGTTTCCAGCGATCTGTGCGTACATGGACAAAACCTTCTTCTGGCTGTACCCACAGTTCTTGAATATCGTCATATTGTTTAATGACCCCTTCAGAAGCTAAAAATCCTACCGTCATATCTTCAATATATTCAGGCGTACAGACTAACGTAACAAATTCTTCGCCGTTTACTTTGACTGTAATCGGTTGTTCACGAACAACCTGATCTGTGGTCGTGCTGACTTGTCCGCGCCGATAACGCACAATCGTACGGTCTTGTTGCAATTCTTGATCCATCTGCCTCATCCTTGCTCAATATTTTTTTCAAAAACGAATACAGAGATGGCAAAATCATCTTCCACCTTAATATCGGTAAACAAATGCTGTAGTTTAGAACCGCATAATTCTTCCATCCCATCTGGAACATGCTGATCATATAGACCTTGAACCATCTGTGTACGTGCACGGTGTACCATTTCTTTGCCTTCAGGAGTAAGAGCAATAAATTTTTCGGTAGGTGTAAAATTCCCCCACATTTTAGTAATTGCCATATTATCAACAAAGGTCGTATGAATCCGTTCAGGGCCTTTGCCAAATGTATCTTTACGTACTTTACGTACAATTTCATTGAAAGTTGTTTCTTTTTTCATCAATAATCCTCCTTGCTCTGATGTTTTGATCATACACCTCATTTTGTAGATTTCAACTATTCCAAGCTAGCATATCATGTTAATTGTGTCTTGAAATTTCACAAAAGAAGAGTATAATTTAGAGTATTCACATTTTCGTCATAATATAAGGGGATTGGTCAGTTAGTATGTCATTGCTAAACGATTACTCCACTTTAAAAGTGCTACCTGAAAAGAGGTAGTGATTTTAAGGTGGAGTTTTTTTATGCTCTTTTTTCTATACCCTTTATATGTATCTAATAGATAATAATACATATAAAAGAAATAAAAGTATAAATATTATACTACAATTATCCGTTATCCATTATATTATGCGCTAATGCTGGCGATATTTTGTAAAACCCTAGAAGTAAGATATCGGGTTGCACCACGATCATTTTTGATTTCACTAGAAGAAGCCGCATTTATAGTGCCAAATGCTTACATCTAGAAATACAACTGTTAAATAAAGGGGTATCTGCATGAGCGAACAACCTATCAAAATTACAATCAATGGCGAATCGTATGAAGCTGGTTCTGGATTAAGTGTACTGAATGTGATCAATCTTGCTCAAATTGAGCATCCACAAATCTGTTATGTTCCTGAAGTCGATCCTATTCAGACGTGTGATACGTGTATTGTTGAGATCGATGGCAAATTAGCACGCGCCTGTTCGACTATCATTACAGAAGGCATGAATGTACAGACCAACTCTGTCTCTGCCAAAGCGGCACAAACAGAAGGTATGGATCGTTTACTTGAAAATCATATGTTGTACTGTACCGTTTGCGACAATAATAACGGCAATTGCAAACTCCATAATACGGTCGAAGCGATGGGTATCGAACATCAAAAATACCCTTTCCAACCTAAAGTGCCTACAACCGAAGTGGATATGTCTCACCCATTTTATCGCTATGATCCCAATCAATGTATCGCTTGTGGTCAATGTGTAGAAGTGTGCCAGAATTTACAAGTCAATGAGACGTTGTCGATCAACTGGGAAGCCGAACGTCCATACGTAATGTGGGATGAAGGCGTTTCTATCAACGAATCTTCCTGTGTAAGTTGTGGGCAATGTGTCACGATCTGTCCATGTAATGCTTTGATGGAGAAATCAATGCTTGGCGAAGCTGGATTTATGTCCGGGATTGGCGAAGAAATGCTTAATCCAATGATTGATCTAATCAAAGATGTAGAACCAGGATACAGCGGTATTTTTGCTATTTCTGAAATCGAAGCAGCAATGCGTGATACACGTACTCGCAAAACCAAAACTGTCTGTACTTTCTGCGGAGTTGGTTGTTCATTTGAAGTATGGACTAAAGGTCGTGAGATTCTTAAAGTACAGCCTTCTCATGATGCACCGGTAAATGCTATTTCTACTTGTGTTAAAGGTAAATTTGGTTGGGACTTTGTTAACAGTGATCAACGTTTGACCACTCCACTGATCCGTCGTAATGGTGAATTTGTAGAAGCGACATGGGATGAAGCGCTGGATCTTGTAGCTGAAAAAATGTCAGCAATTCGCAAAGAACATGGTAGTGACAAATTAGGATTTATTTCTTCTTCCAAAATTACAAATGAAGAAAACTATGTGATTCAGAAATTAGCTCGTCAAGTATTTGAAACGAACAATGTCGATAACTGCTCTCGTTATTGCCAATCTCCTGCTTCCGATGGTCTGATGTCTACTGTAGGTATCGGTGGAGATGCAGGTACGATCAAAGATATCGCTTCCGCTGGTCTGGTTATTCTAATCGGCTGTTCACCGGCTGAAGGTCATCCGGTACTGGCAACTCGTATCAAACGTGCGCACAAATTGCATGGTCAACAATTAGTTGTCGCTGATCTACGCAAGCATGAAATGGCTGAACGTGCAGATCTATTTATTCGTCCACAACAAGGAACAGACTTCGTCTGGATTACAGCGATTATGAACTACATGGTTGAACAAGGCTGGCATGCAGCAGACTTTATCCAGCAACATGTTAACCAATTTGATGAATATCTCAAAGCATCGGAACCGTATACACTGGCTTATGCAGAAGAAGTGACCGGAATAGCTCAAGCTGAATTAATCCGAATTGCTGAAATGATTCGTGATGCAGATGGTACTGTTATTTGTTGGGGTATGGGCGTTACGCAAAATATCGCTGGATCACATACATCCGCAGCAATTTCTAACTTGCTGTTAGCAACAGGTAACTATATGCGTCCAGGTGCAGGAGCGTATCCACTTCGTGGTCATAACAACGTACAGGGTGCTTGTGATATGGGTACTTTGCCACCATGGTTGCCAGGTTACCAACATGTCTCTAATGATGAAGCACGTGCTAAATTTGAAAAAGCTTATGGTGTATCGATCTCTTCTGCTCCTGGTAAAGATAATATTGCTATGGTTGATGATATTGCGCGCGGAGAACTTAAAGCGATGTATCTTGTAGGCGAAGACATGGCATGGGTCGATTCCAATGTGAATCATGTACATGAAATGCTCGCTCAACTTGAATTTTTTGTTGTTCAAGATGTATTTTTGTCCAAAACGGCTCAATTCGCAGATGTTGTGTTACCTGCTGCTCCATCACTTGAAAAAGACGGTACGTTCTCAAATACGGAGCGTCGTGTACAACGTCTATATCAAGTGCTTGAGCCTTTGGGCGATTCCAAGCCAGACTGGTGGATTACAACCCAACTTGCCAAACGTTTAGGATTCGATTGGGGTTATACTCATCCTTCTCAAATTTTTGATGAAATGGCAAGTCTGACTCCTTTCTTCTCTGGTTGTAATTACGATGTATTGGAAGGTTGGGGAAGCTTCTTATGGGGTTCAAGCACAGGCGAAAGTACACCTTTGCTTTACACCGATGGTTTCCATTTCCCGGATAAAAAAGCTCGCTTTTCTCTCGTACAATATGTTCCTGCGGCTGAATTCCCGGCTGAATTTGATCTAGTGCTCAATAATGGACGTTTACTTGAACATTTCCATGAAGGCAATATGACGAACAAATCTAAAGGAATTAATCGTAAATTGCCGGAAGTGTTTGTTGAAGTCTCTCCTGAGCTTGCAGCGGCACGTGGCGTTGAAGATGGTACACTCGTTCGTCTGGAGTCTCCATATGGAGCGATCAAACTAAGAGCAGTCGTTACTGATCGGGTACGTGGTAATGAAATCTATGTACCGATGCATTCTACTAGTCACGAAACAGCTGTCAATCTGTTAACCGGTTCTGCTGTTGATGTACGTACACATACACCTGCTTACAAGCAAGCTAAAGTACGTATGATGGTCTTAAATGTTAAAGGGGTTAATCCATTACCTTCCTCTAATCCTCGTAACAAAAAACGCCATCCGCAAAATGGTGTTGAGGTGCAGCGCAAATGGAATCGTGATGATTATGTTTCTTTGGTGGATATGTAGGTGGGAGGGTTGATGGCGCTTCGTGAGTGAATTGTTCTTGTCGTCGCTGTTGTAACAGAATCCCTTGATTTACCGCTGGGCGGTAGGGATTCTATTACAAAGGCGAGCGCTTCGCTCTTTCAGAACAATCTCACTCCCTTCGCTGGTGCAACTTGGGGTTGTGGAGCAGGGTAAGGCATAGAACCTTTTAAAGAGTTTAGTCCTTTTAGTGAGTTGAATAAAGTAGTTGGTTTTATAGGGCTTGGCTTTATAGGGCTTGGGCTTTACTTTTATCTGTTCTTCACTTTATCTACTTTCATTTTATTTGTTCTTTTTTTATTGTTGGGCTTGTGGTTTGGATGTTTGATGGTGAATTTATATGTTTTGAGTGGGAGAAAGGAGAATGAATATATGGCGACTCCGATTACTACGATTCGGAAGCGGGTGCTGACGGAAGAGGAACAGCAGCAACAGACGATTGATGAATTGAAAAAGGAATTAGCTGAATCTAATGCGGCTCTGGCACGTTCGATGTCAATTTTGCGGGAGTTGAATGATAGCGGTATTTTGGAAGCGGCTGAATCTATGCTCAAAGCAAAAGCACATATTGCAGAGATTGCGCTCGGGCAAGTATCACGTAAAGAAATCACTAATCTAATTAATAACGGGATGGCGGCAGCGGGTGCGTTAACTGCGGTTGATCCTGCGCAGACTACCCAGTTAATGAACAGTGTTACCAAAGGATTAGAAGAAGCAGGCAAAGACGATAATACAAAAATGGGTGTATTTTCGCTGATGAAAGCTTTGAAAGATCCTGATATCAATCGAGCGATCCGATTCGGTATGCGATTTATGAAAGGACTTGGTCAAGGATTGAAAGAAAAAAATCCTGCCGATCATTCCTAATATATAGCATTAACTATAGCAGACAGTACAAAGTTTATTGACTTTGTACTGTTTTTTTTATATCCAAGTAGTCCTATCATATCTATCCAATCATATCGATAAAGTAGCCTTTAAAAACTTGACAATAGGTTGTTAATCGTTTATTTATAATAGTGATTGCTACTTTATTACTCAGGAGGGATATTTAATGAACAAAAAGGTTGGTTTGGGGATTCTGGCAGCTACATTGACATTTGGAATAGGGACAGGTGCTCTAGCGGCGACAGGATTAGAACCTATCAAAGCTTATTTGAACAGTACAATTTCTCTGAAAATGAATGGTACTACAGTTACTGCTAAAGATGCGAATGGCAAAGCTGTTCTCCCTATTACTTATAATGGTACAACTTACTTACCTGTACGTGCAGTAGGCACTCTAATGGGAACTTCTATTACGTATGACAGTGCTTCTTCTTCTGTTATTATCGGTGGTTCTGGTAATACAGGCTCGCCTACAACACCTGTAGAAACAAGCTCACAATCGTTAAGTACACTGGGCACCAAAGTATTAGGTTCCTCAGACTGGCATACCAAAGATCCAAGCAATACCGTTTACAAAGATAAAGATTATAAAGACGTATTTCTGTACACTGGCGAAAATAACCAGAGTAAAAGCTTTCAGATTATGACTGACAATAAATATTCCAAACTACATCTAGAACTAGCCTCGCTTAGCGGTAATCAAAAAATTGTGATTATGAATCAAGATAACACCACCCTCAAAACACTATCTCTAGCTCCTACAAATGGAATGGTTAGCGCTGATGTCGATGTCTCCAACACCAAAGCTGTTTTTGTTGAGATTACAGATGCTGATAATGATTCCAAATTATTTGTACCGTTAACAACTTCTTCATTAACTAAATAATCTATAATCAATTTATGTTGCAAAAGAACGAGAGAATAGTGTTAACGATAGATAGAGTATTCGTTGACTTATAATCTCGTTCTTTTCTATATACATCTACTCTTGAGTGATCTGCGCAAATTAGTTAAATAGTGAATCTTCTGGCTTTGACTATGATTTTATAGATTGACTCTCCTGCAAATGAAGTATCAATTCATTTCCCATCTCTACTACCATTTCGATCACTTGATTAATCTCTTCCCCACTGATCTGATCAATATGAACTCCTCCACAGATCACAAAATTCCCACGCCATTGTTTACGTAAGTGAATAGCGATTTCTTCTGTAAAATAAAATTCTTGATGTTGCTGAAATTGGATCGTTTGTAGTGGTTGGCTCGGAGTGCCTGCGGTAATGGTTCCTATATGAGGACGATCTCCTCCACTGATCAATATCACGATATCGTCTGTCCCCATATAGTAAACATCCATTTGGATCTGGATTCTTCCTCTACTTTTATGTATATGAATCATAATCTCTCCTCGCTTTCTTTAATTATTAAAAGCGAACAGGTCTGATGACACAATGAACTTTATAACAATGATGTGTATTGTCTTTCTGCTAAATCAAACAAAAAAAGCCAACGCTCGGGGGAACGTTAGCTTTTTTATATATAAACTACTCCATAAGCATTTGGCAGATACTTAAGGGTAGATAATATTTAGGCCGATCAGATGGCAGTTGATCGAGAATGTCTAAATTCTTATTTTTGAGGAATAGTCAATTGGTATCCAGCAGGTAGAAGGTTGTTGGCAGCAACCAATTCGTCTACAGTTACACCATATTGAGCAGCGATTTCAGTAAGGCTAGCACCTTGTGGAAGAACTACAGTGATTTTGTTATTTGTTACTGGCTCAGTTGTTTTTGTAGGCTCAGTAGTTGTGTTGTCTGTTGGTGTAGTAGGTTCAGTTGTTTCGTTAGCAGTTCCGAACATAGAGTTGATTTGTGCACTTACAGAATCTACATAAGCTTGGTTGTTAGCACGTTGTTCTGCTTTGTCTTTGTTTTTCTCGTGGTTGCTTTGATCGTTAGAAGCTGCAGATACTTGGTTAGCTCCGATTGGTGCTACAACTGCTACTGCTCCAAGACCTAGTGCTAAAGTAGTTGACAATAAAACTTTTTGAAATTTGGTATTCATGATTAATTTCTCCTTTGGGATGTTAGCTGTTTTTTGGTAACTAATTTTCTCTTAGTAACCTTATGAATTAATAATAACATTAATTAAAGAATATTGCAATACTATTTAAAAATATTTTATTATATTTTGTGCAATTATTCTTCGATATTATTTATTAACCAACCTATCTAAATTTTAAACAGCTCTTTCCTACTATTTTTGTACTATTTTTACTTTCCAATAACGCTTCTATCTCTTCTTAATCGAAGCTTTAGTTGGTGATACGGTGTACTCATTCGCAAAAAATGCTACAATACGAAAGATGATGTAAAAAGTGAAAGCGAGGAATCCTCTCTATGATTATTAAACCTAGAACACGTGGTTTTATTTGCACGACAGCTCACCCTGTCGGCTGTGCACGTCAAGTTCAAGAACAAATTGAATATGTACAATCTCAACCTAAAATTAGCGGACCACGCAATGTACTTGTGATCGGTGCTTCTACAGGATACGGATTGGCTTCTCGCATTGTAGCAGCATTCGGTGCAGGCGCTAATACGATTGGTGTTTATCGTGATGGTGGTTCTGTCAAAGGACGTACTGCTTCTGCTGGTTGGTATAACTCGGCAGCTTTTGAACAAGAAGCTCAAAAAGCCGGTCTCAAATCTTGTAGTGTGATTGGCGATGCTTTTACCAATGAAATCAAAGCCAAAACGATCGAAGCGATTCGCAAAGAATTCGGTCAAGTCGATACTGTCATCTATAGTGTAGCGGCTCCACGTCGCACAGACCCAGCAACAGGTGAAACATTCAGTTCTGTTCTTAAACCTATCGGTGCTGAGTATACGAACAAAACGGTTAACTTCCATAATGGCGAAGTGACTCCAATCACGATCGAGCCTGCTTCTGAAAAAGAAGTACAAGATACCGTCAAAGTTATGGGCGGTGAAGATTGGAAATTGTGGATGGATCAATTACACGAAGCAGGTGTATTAACTGAAGATGTAACCACAGTAGCTTATTCTTATATCGGTTCTGAAATTACACAAGCGATCTATCGTCAAGGTTCGATCGGTCAAGCAAAAGATGATCTAGAACGTACTGCTCAACAAATGAATGATCAATTGAGTGCTACAGGCGGACGTGCTTTTGTCTCTGTAAGTAAAGGATTAGTGACTCAATCCAGTTCGGCGATTCCTGTTGTTCCTCTTTATATCTCAGCATTGTACAAAGTCATGAAAGAAAAAGGTATTCATGAAGGTTGTATCGAGCAAATGTATCGTCTATTTGCAGATCGCTTGTATACAGAAGGCCCTGCTCCTGTCGATGAAAAAAATCGGATTCGTATTGATGACTGGGAGTTGCGCGAAGACGTGCAAGCAGAAGTTGCTGAAATCTGGGATAACTTAACATCAGAAAATATTTATGAATTGACTGATCTGGAAGGATATCGTCGTGAATTTTTCCAATTGTTCGGTTTTGAGACCGATCATGTTGATTATGAAGCTGATGTAGAACCCGATGTAAAAGTTCCTAATATTTATTCAGAATAAGCTTGTCATACCAAAAAGCACATGCCTATCTCACATAGGATGTGCTTTTTGTGTATAACTATAGTATAAGGATAAAAATGATCTACATCTCTTCTACCTCTCATCGCGTAGCTCCAAATACATGTTGTAGATCAGCAGACTCCGATTGCAGTGATAGCACTAATTGGGATGGATCTTCAGGCAAATAGATAACACGAATAATCTGTCCTTGTTGAACTTGAGCTAGACTGCTTTTAAAAATTTCTTTTTGCACATTTACAGTTAATGTCTCTCCTGACGGTTGAGTCATACTAAGTGTAAGTTGAAGACTTATTTTATGTGCGTCGATATCTCCTAAAGGTACAACATCGATTATTTTAGCGTACGCTTGTTGACCCTGTGTAGCGATATTCATCATTTCTGGTGACACGCCTTGTTTGATCATTTGCTCATTTAATAATTGCTGTGCTTCTGCTTGCGAGACCGGCCCTTTCCAATCGATTCCTATTTTAGATGGATCTTTAGGAGAAACGAGTAATGGAATCAGTGCACCTGGTTGAAATTGAGCCAACGATGTAAGCGGCACTACAGCACGCAATTCAGCAGGATATGAATCTTCGCCCTGACAGGTCACAATCACTTTACACTGAATTTGCGGTTGCTCATTGATATAAGTACCTGTTTGTTGAATAGACTCAATAAGACCAACTGCGGACTTGCCAGATTTAACAGTTTTGAGACTGAATACTGTAGAAAGAATCGTGGGTATAAAAATAAGCGCAATTCCGATATAAAGCAAAGGATGATACCACGGTTGATCTATGACTTCTAGCACATCGCCCCCTGTTATATTCAAGTACATCGGTAGTCCCCATACAAGCGCTATACATAGTATACCTATTGTTAGCAGAATTTTTTTCATTATTATTGCTCCTTATTTGTTCAAATGGTTGTTTGTTTGGTTGTTAATTATGAAGAAGATATGATTCCCATATAAATAAAATTAGCAGGTGAAGATGGATGAATGCCTAATCCTATATGATCACCCGGACGTGGAATATGCATTTTAGATACCATTGTTTCTAATGTTTTCTGATATCGGGTTCCATTGTTCTCAGTCACATCTAAGACCAGAATAATAATAGGATCAAAATTTACTAACTTGCCTGTATCTTTTACAGAGATAACCTGTGCGGTAGCAGTGATCGGAATTTGTCCACTTGCAGAGGATTGGGCTTGGCGTGCCATCTCTAGGCTAGCATTTATCTGATCTCGCTGTTCTTTAGGAACTATAGTTTTCATAAATAATCCGCTTAATCCTTTGCTCATAGCTTGATCTGCTTGCTCCATATGATCTTGCTCTTTTTTATTTCGTTTAAAAAATCCCATAGGTGTATGCTCCTTCTGTTCAGGTATATTGTGGTTCTGCTTTTATTATATAAATGCTTTTGACACACAACAATAGATACAGGCACATACAAAAAAAGCAGACAAATCGTCTGCTTAATCTATCTTTTCTATCAAAATAGGGTTCGTTTCAGTAAATATTCGCAAACAATACGTACAAATCTTTGCTTGAATTCTTTTTCACACCTAGATATTTGTAAATTGATCAATATTTTTATCTAAATGATATAGATATATGAGCCAACAATATTAATAAGTACGTAACAAATAGACTAATTTTCGATAATACTGAGCAGCTTCTTTGTATCGTCGCTGATCTTCTGATACAACTGCTAAAGCTTCATATAATATACTGAGTCGGGTAGATTGATGGATTGATTCAAAGTAAGGCAAACACACCAAGGCTTTTTCAATAAACAGTTCCGACTGTCCTTGAGACAAAGCTATCTGACTTTCATAAAATGTAACAGCCATCTGCTGATCCTGATGAAGAGTGAGCGTATTCAATTGTTCGATATGATTTATTACGGATGCCCAATCTTTGGTCGCAAGTGCTATCTCACAACGATAAATAAGTAATACAGGCCACATATTTTGCTTTGTTTCTTCAGACTGATGATCCACCATCGCTTCAAATCGTAGAATCTCTGCTTCTGCCTGTTCTAGTTGCTCTGTCATGGTTAACATCATAATCCGATTATTCATAATCACACTTAACATATCACTTTGATGTTCTGCATAGACGAGATGAGCTTCTGCCATAGAGAGAGCAGTTAGCGATTCTTGTATAAATTTCATCGAAAAACAGTAACCACTATAGATGATATACAGACCGGATAATCGGTGAAACCATCGCTGTTCATACACTTGCTTCATAATTTGTTCAAAGGTTTTTTTCGCTTCTTCAAACTGCTTGGTATGTACATATGCTTCCATCCGAATATGTTGCGCTGTAAGCCATGTTTCACTACCGGTCTGAAGCAATGCAATCCAGCGTTCTACTTGATGCAGAACATCGTAATATTGATGCTTGGAGCGGAAATGTTGAATTTTATAAAATAACAACGCTTTGAGTAATGGAATAGGCAACAGAATATCGTCCGGTCGTCCAAACTTATCCAGATAAAAATTCAAATACGATTGATGCAAATAGTTGTACGCATCATGATCATTCAATTGTTGAAAATAGGTCGCTTTCATCAAAGCCGTTGTTAATTCTATCGTTAAAGTATCATCACGATCAGGAAGATCATTTACTTCTTGCTCAGGAATACTGGAAGCTTGCATCGATAATCGTTCAAAAATCTGTTCAGCACGTTGTAATGTCTCCAGATCATCAGCTGCTGTACGTTCCAAATACACCTTACTCACACCCAGACGTTCAGCAATCTGCTCTGCCAAGTCTTCTGGTAGTGGATAACGTTCTGCTAAAATATTAGCAAAATGAGCTTGAGTGACTAATCCTTCCACCAAGTCTTTACGAGTAATCTCCTTTTTTTTGCACAAATAATCAATACGTTCTTTTAGCATAATATAACCTCCTTGAACGATTGTTGTAGACATGTAGCTACTGCTCATTGTAATCAAAAACAACCTGACGGTCATCTATTCTGTTGGTTTATGCACAGAATAAGTGATCATCAGGTTGTGAGAGATTGATTATATTTTGAAGCGACTTACTAATGCTTGTAAATCTTCGGCAAGGCTTGTTAAAGCGACAGCAGAATGTAAAACTTCTTCACTAGAAGCTAATTGCTGTTCGGTTGCCGCTGCAATTTCCTGTGTGCTATCTGATATTTCTTGCGTGCCTTTAGTCATCGTTTGCATAGAATCGGCAGAGTTTGCAAACGAATCGTTAACATGTGAAGCATTGGAAGCAATACTTTCAGTTTTGGTAGAAATTTCTTCAACAGCACGTAAAATATCATGGAATTGCTGTACTGTTGCTTTGGTCATTTGATTACCTGTTGCCACATCTGTTTGAACAGTTTGAATAGCAGACATCGTAGATTGAGTTTCTAACTGAATATGACTGACCAGTTCTTTGATTTGTTTTCCTGCATTAGCTGATTGTTCTGCTAATTTTCTAACTTCTTCTGCAACGACTGCGAATCCACGTCCATGTTCTCCAGAACGAGCTGCTTCTATAGAAGCATTTAAAGCAAGCAAGTTCGTTTGAGAAGAAATTTCATTGATTAGGGTAGTAACTGTATCTATCTTAGTGGCATGTCCTGCCAGTACGCTAACACTTTGATCTGCACGAGACACTGAACTTTGGATAGACGTCATTTGCTCGCCTACACGTTCTATAGACTCTGTTCCTTTTTCAGACTGCTGTTTCATCAATTGCGAGAAGTTCACCATCTGAGCTGTATTATCTGAAATTTCAGACAATTTGTGGAATGAATTTTGTAAAGATGTAGATTGATACCCTAGTTGTTTGGCTTGTCCACCTGTCTGATCTGCAATCACTTGCATCGATTCAGCAACCTGTTGAGAGGTAGACTTGGATTGCTCTGCACTGGCTGAGAACTCTTCTGCTGAAGCTGCAACCATATCAGATGATACCCCGATCTGGCTAACAATCGAATGTAATGTAGCTACAAAAAGATTAAAACTAGAAGCCAATGTACCAAATTCATCTTTTTGCTTCAAATCAATCGTTTGAGTCAAGTCTGCTTCACCTTGAGCAATCTCTAACATTTGACGATTTAATAGATGTAACGGTTTGAGGATAGCACGTAATAAAAGAATACCTAGAATAATGCCTATTACAGACGAAACGATAATGACAACGACAATAACGACTTTACTGATATGTGCTTGTGCTTCGTTTTGCGCTTGTAATTGAGCTACTTCTTGATCCAGTTTGGTAATCACATCATTGACTACTGGTGTTAATGCTGTTTTGCGTAGTGTACGTTCTTCTCCGAAATGATATTGACTTGCAGCGGTAGGATTTTCACTTTGTAATTTGACAACATTAGCATTTAAATCCAAGACTTTAGCAAAAGTGGTACTGATGTTTTGCAAAGACGTTTTGTAAGGTGCACCTGCGGATGATTGTTGTAACAACTGTAATATATTATTAATTTCAGTGATCTTTTTCTGCATCTCAGGTACGTATTCTTGTTCACCTGTAAGTAAGTAACCACGTTCATCATTTGAAAGTCCTGCTAATCTAAAATCGATTTGTTTCATATTTTTTTGCATTTCCATTTTCGATTGCAATAGAGCACTCTGTTCAATCGTATTAGAGATGGTGACATAAGATAATATCCCGCTTCCTAAAATAGTAAAAATCAATAAACTGATAGTGGTGATTAATCGTGTTCTGACTGTCATGGTGTATCTGCCTCCGGTATATTCTTGTATAAAAATATTAGTAAATAAGACCTAATAATATTATCGAATTTTGTCGTATTATGTATTAGCTTTTTTCGAAAATTTTACACTGCGTTAACAAACCAAAAAAACTTTATCTCTGGTATGATAAAGTTTCGTGTTTATTTTATATTTTTTTCTGTATTGCGGTCATTCTTCATACAAATATAAGTAAATCTGACATGCCATTCGTACGTTAAACCACTCATCTCCATGATCAAAAGAATAACCTAATAATTCTTGAATCCGTCCAAGACGATAATACAGCGTATTATGATGAATATTTAACGATTGAGTAGTATTTTTAAGATTACGATCATATTTTACAAATGAGACTAGCGTGATCATTAGATTGGCTTTTTTTTGCTGATCATATTGAATAATTGGTTCTAATACATCATTCAAATACTCTTCTAACTCTTCACGCGATTGTTGCATAAAAAAGCGAATCACACCTAGATCGCCAAAATAAATCAATCGCTGTTGATTGCCTTCTTTGAGCAATAACTGCATACATTGTTCTGCATCTTTGTAAGACCGACTCACTTTATCTAACCCTTGATACATTCTACCGATACCTGATGACAATTGACGATCTCGGCGAAGCTCTCGTAACAATAATTGAAATTGGGATTGACGTTCTTCTTTATTTAGATGTCCTGCAATATTAACAATAATAATCGTATGATGATGCCGTTCAACCAATAGATAATGGATATGTAGCTGGCTCATAATAGATTCAAACGAATGTCGCGCAGTCACTGACAGAGGTTGCATTAACATTACTGCATAATGATCTTCCTGTTCAAATCCAAGTACACGAGCTTGTTCTTGTAAAGACATATTCATTTCGCCCGATAGAATACTTTCGAAAAAAACATCTTTGGCACGCATCTGAGATTGTTGAACGGCTTCTTTTTTCACCCAATCTAGCGCAAGCACAGTAGCGCTGTATTCAAAAATCATTTTATTGGTACTCATAACTTCCTGATTTCCTGTCCATGCACACAAATAACCGAGCAACCGATCAGTGCCGACAATCGGAGTAACAATAATAGATTGAGAATTATCTTCTTCCAGTACAATCCGTTGCCACTTTTTGCTACGTTGTACCCACTGCATCGCAGGATGTTGCAGAAATTGATCGGGTAAATGAGGGGTCACTTCAGCAGGTAAATAATCAATCGGTGTGAGTAATAGATCAAATACAGCGATAGGCATTTTGACATTACGATATAAAGCAGACAAAATTTCAGGCGTTCCATATCCTTTGGCCGCCAAGTTATTAATCTGATTATGAAAATCCATTGTGATTTGCAAACGTTCATGTTCTTGACGTAAAGCATCATGAGTCAAAAATAATTCATGATTCTGCTCTTGCACCTGTCGAAATAAACGATGATGCTCAATTGCTATCGTTGCCAGATCACAATAGATTTGTAACGTTTGAAGATCATGTTCGGTCAAAGCTTGTGAATCAGTAAAATTATCAAGCGTTATTACTCCTATACAACGATTATCAGATAATAAAGGTACTGAAATACAACAACAAGGAGTTTCTCCTTGAGTAGATGATTCTACATAATATTTGTAATTAAAAGCACTCATATTACTCATAGCGCTTTGTAGTTCAGAAAGATTGTTGATTCGAATAGGCATACGTTCTGCAAAGACTTTGCCTGATATCCCTTCTCCTGAAGACAATCGAGTCATCGTCATCACTGCCGGAAGATAACCGACTGTAGCTTGAATAATCAACTTATTAATTAACGGATCATGCAAAAATAAAAATCCTGCTCCTGCGGCTGGAATACTATCTATAGCTGTCTGCAAAATCAGTTGAAGCATCTGTTCTTCATGAACAGGAGACATAATCGTCTTCATGAAGCGCATCAGAGAATGAATCGGTGGATGCTCCATCGTTTACGCCTCCTTTAAGTTCATTTTGTGCTATAGATTACAAGTAATTGTTGTGTATCTATAAGGGTGATCCAGACTGTTCAAATGTAATCTGTCCACCTGCAATTGTGAATGCCACTTCGCCGGAATCGGTTAATGGATGCGTATTCCAGATCACAACATCTGCATCTTTGCCTACTTGTAATGAACCTGTAGAATCTGCTAGATGCAAATGACGAGCAGCTTGAATCGTCAACGCTTCCCATGCCGCATCTAGTGGTAATCCTGCTTGAGTAGCCATTTTGGCTGACGTTGGCAAATATTGAATAGGTAATACAGGATGATCAGTTGTGATCGATATTGGCACTCCAGCTTGGTACAAAGCAGGATACGTTTCCCACGAAAGGTTACGCAATTCTACTTTACTACGTGCAGATAACGTAGGCCCTATACTGCAATAGCGACCAGATGTTGCTAATTCTTTGGCGATTTTGATCCCATCCGTTGTATGTTCAATCGTAAGATCTAATTCAAATTCATCTCCTAATCGCAGTGCTGTAGCGATATCATCGGCACGATGTGCATGAAAGCGAACAGGGATTTTCTTTTCTAATGCAAGCGCTAAAGCTTCCATGCGTAAATTACGTGGCAATGTTGGTATCGATTGTTCTGTCTCTATCGATTGCCGCTCTGCTAAGTAATGTTGAGCCTGTACTAATTGTTCACGAATAATACCAGCTATCCCCATACGAGTCAATGGGGCTCGTCCACTCGCTACGCCATGATATTTTTTAGGGTTTTCGCCTAATGCCATTTTAAGACCGGACGGATGTAGTACTAACATCTGCTCTACGGTTGAGCCTGGAAGTACTTTGAGACAACACATTAAACCTCCAATCACATTAGCACTACCCGGTAACACTTGAACGGTAGTCACCCCTGTTCTAGCGGCATCGACAAACCCATCATCATAAGGATTGATTCCATCTAAGGCGCGCAGATGAGGAGTCACCGCTTCAGATGTCTCATTATAATCTGCACCTTCCCACCCGATACCTTGTTCATCTATACCGATATGAGTATGAGGATCGATCAACCCGGGCGAGACTAAGCGATGGTGTGCATCAATAATTCGAGTATTGGATACATTGCTCACTTGTTGTTTGTACCATTCCCATTCAGTTGTATCGCCTAAGCCTGCAATTTTATCATCTACGATATGAATCCAACCTTCATTTATCGTTGTTCCCTCCATCGTTAACAGAGTTGCATTGGTAATCAGGATAGAGGATGTGTTCAAAAGAGATGGTGTAGTAAAAGAAGGATCATGTTCTGGAAAATAACTCATCGACTCAACCTTTCTTTTCGAGTGGAATGCCTTTCATAACGGTGTCCACCCAGTCGTAGTATTGTTCAATTAGTACTGACCGATTGCTGTAATAAATTCTTTCTAATTCAAGAATAGGCTCAGGATGATCATCTACACGAAAATCGACATAAGGAAAACCAGGCGTAGCCGCTACTTTGAGCACAGATGCTTGTTTGCCGCGACGATCTCCACCAGCATCTGAACCTGCTTTGAGAGCAGCAAGTAGACGCTCTGCTAGTTCAATATCTGTATTTTGTTCAAAAGCTTGCTTCATAGCAGGTAAAACATCTTCATTTGCAAGCAGATTGCCGGATAGACAAAATTGATCACCGATCAAGTGTCCTTTGACATCATCATTCTCACTACCTGTAAAAGCAGCACAATGACCAAACCGATCCATCACAGCAACCTGTCTCAAATCCCGACCTGGATCTTCCATGAGTAGATCATCTAATACTTTATTAGCGGTAAGCCCCTGTCGTAACAATTCAATACCACGAGGCCCAAGTGCTGGATTCATCCACCCTTGCGTAGCTACCACACCATATTCAGGATCAACACAAGGAGAAAATGCGCCGACACCGGGAAATTTAGAAGCCGCCGCCGCGCCAAACCGCTTCGTTTGGGGACAACGGGCAATAATAGCAAAGGTATTACATTTAAAATCAGCTAAAGGTCGATCTGTCGGATAAAAGATAGGCATCACACACCACTCCTTTCTTCTAAGATGATTTAATGTTTATTGGATTTGGGATCAAGAACATCTCGTAGACCATCTCCCAAAATATTAAAGCTTAATACAGCTATCGTAATCGCCAGACCCGGGAATACAGCTATCCACCAAGCAGATTCCATCCAGTCTTTGCCTTCATTCAGCATCGTTCCCCATGATGGGGTATCTGGCTCTGCACCCAGTCCTAGAAAGCTAAGTGCTGCTTCTGCTAGAATAGCGAATGCAAAAGATAAAGTAATCTGTACAATAAGTGGAGCCATAATATTAGGCAATACATGCTTGAGCATGATTCGAATATGTCCTACACCGATTGAACGAGCGGCTTCGATATAAAGAGAGCTTTTAATCGACAATACAGCGCTACGAGCAATACGTGCAAATATCGGTGTATAGACAATACCGATAGCAATCATCAGGTTTGTTATACTTGCACCTAGAATCGCCATAATGGATAAAGCTAACAAAATATCAGGAATCGAAAATAGAACATCAGTGATACGTGAAATGATAGCATCGACCCATTTGCCAAAATAACCTGCAAGAATTCCCATCGTTGCTCCGATAAGCAAAGCAACCCCTACTGCAATAACACCTACTCGCAATGATATCCTTGCTCCATAAATAATGCGAGAAAGAATATCTCGTCCTAACTGATCTGTACCTAGCCAGTGATGAATACTAGGCTTGCCTAACATTTCGCTTCCCAGTGCATACGGATCGAATGGAGCTATCCAGCCTGCACCACATGCGATCAGTACAAAAAAACTAATACATAGGAGGCCCATCATGGCGAGTTTGTTTTTGCTAAAACGATACCAAATCTCTTTCATTCAGAGCTCCTCCTAATAACGAATTTTGGGATTTAAGATCGAATACAGAATATCAACAATCAGATTAATGACTACAAAACAAAAACCTACAAATAATATCGTTCCTTGCATCAATGCGTAATCTCGATTCGTAATCGCTTGCAGTGCTAACCGTCCAATTCCGGGTAACGAAAAGATTTGCTCAATAACGACAGAGCCACCGATCAAATAACCAATCTGGATACCGAGTACTGTGATGATCGGAATCATCGCATTTTTGAGTGCATGTCTTATTAATATTCGCAAAGGTGACATTCCTTTGGCACGAGCCATTTTCATATAATCTTCACTTAATACTTCAAGCATAGTTGAACGTGTCATCCGCATAACTACAGCAGATACCGCTGCACCAAGCGCAATACCTGGCATCCACATATGATGTAAGTTTTCGAGTGGATTTTCCCAAAATGAGATATACCCGCTGGAAGGAGCCCAACCTAACTTCAATGCAAATAATAAAATAAAGATCGTTCCTAACCAAAATCCCGGAATCGAAATTCCTAATAGCCCTACAACAGTTGCCATATAATCCGGGAGTCGATTATGACGATAAGCTGCCCATATGCCCAGTGGAATTCCTATAAGACTGGCAATCAATACACTGATCAATGTTAATTCCAGGGTGACGGGTAACCGTTCAATAATCGATTGCATTACCGAATCTCCGCTAAATGAAGAACGTCCTAGATCACCACGCAGTACATTGCCAATCCAGATCAAATATTGTACATAAAGAGGCTTATCAAGCCCATAATAAGCTTTCAATTGTACTGCTTGTTCTTCACTATAACGTGTTCCCAATAGAGCAGTAACCGTATCTCCGGGCACTAACCGAATCATCAAAAAAGTAACGATAGAAATTCCGAATAACACAGGGATAGAAACCAGAATCCGCCGGACAATATACTTCAACATCTTATCCCTCCTTTAACCAAACAGGAACTGACAGGCTTGTCCTTATCAGTTCCTTTGTTCATCTCTAATATTTACAGTTCACACGATATACGCACATCTTTTGTATAGATAGATCATTGTGTTCTATATTGCGTTTTACTGGACTTTGGTTTGTTTTAAGAAAATAGAAGTTACTGTTGGTTCTACAATAAAGCCTGTAACATTATTACGATAAGCGGCTGCACGTTCATTCATATACAGGAATACCATCGGAGCTTCATCGGCTACTGTAGTCTCGATTTGTTTGTAAATGTCTTTACGTGCTGCTTCATCCGCAGTCGTACGACCTTTTTCGAGTAAAGCATCCACTTCTGGATTAGAGTAACCTTGTTGGTTATACGCTTCACCTGTATGGAATAGGTTATACGTATATTCATCTGGATCAACAAATCCTTGCCAGCCGACTACTGCCATCTGGAAATCCCCTTTACCTAAAGCATCAAAAAAGACGCTAGATTCTTGAGATTCCACTTTGACTGTAATCCCCACTTCAGCTAATTGTTGCTTAATCACTTGCGCGGCTTGTACCTGATAATCATATTCAGAACCAACTTTAAGTGTAAGCGAAATAGCTGGACTTCCTGCGGCTTGTAATAATTGTTTGGCTTTTTCTACATTACGCTGAGCATACGGATGAATATCAGGGTATGCCCAGTGATTTGGAGGAATATTTCCACCATCAAGCACAGTCGCTTTACCTAACTTCACCAGTTGATTGATCTGATTGCGATCTACCGCATTGGCAATCGCTTGCCGAACACGAACATCACGTAATGCAGGGTCTTTAACATTCAGACCAATATATTCCCAGAAAGTACCCGGTTCTGACTTCAAAGTTATTCCTTCTACATTTTCTAATACTTTATTTTCTTTTTCTGTCGTCTCCAAAATCAGATCAATCTCATTATTACGAAGAGCGGTTGTACGAGCAGTTGCATCTGCAATAGGCTTGAAATCCACCTCATCCAGATACGGCAACCCTTTTTCATAATAATCAGGATTTTTTTTCAATGTTAACTGTTGATCTTTTTCCCATTTGACCAATTCGAAAGGCCCTGTTCCTGCATCTACATTATCCAGACTATTGTTGTTTGCTTTTACAATATCGCTATCTACAATGCCATTCATCGGGTTCGCTAGGTAAGTAAGAAAAGGGGCCATCGGCTGTTTTAAATGAAATACAACTGTATATGGATCTGTTGCATCTATACTTTTGACAGCGGTAAATTGATTCGCTCGTACTCCTTTATCAATAATTCGTTCTATGGAATATTTCACATCGGCTGAAGTCATTTCTTTACCAGAACCATGAAACTTCACTCCTTGATGTAGATTAAATGTGTAGGTAAGTAGATCATCCGAAATCGTATACGATTCAGCAAGTCCCGGTTCAATTTCACCGTATTTGCCATTGTATTGCATTAATGTACTATACATATTTTCGATATAATGCATTGAACCTGCATCTGTAGCGGTATGAGGATCAAGCGTTTTGCCATCAGATTGTACTGCTACTCTAATCACATTTGATGCTGTAGATTGACCAGTTGTTGTTGAAGAGGTTGTGGTTTGTGTTGTATTTGGAGCTGAACTAGAACAAGCTGTCAACATAATTAACATTGCAATCAAAATTCCGCCTGTTATCTTTCTCAATATACTCACCTCATCTATAAATTGTTATATTTGATGTTTTTCATGTTAACAATGTTTACTTTTTAAACATACGTTAAATCTACCAAAATCGAAGAGCACTAATTGGTATAATTCCCAAACAAACTATTGACCATTGTCCAAATAATTCGATTCAACTACCAAAACCTATGTATTTTTATCCAATATCATCTGTTGAATAAGTGCTACAATTAAAGAAACAACAATTTTTGTCTATAATCAGTTGTCAGCTAAGTTATCATAAAGATAAACTACGTATATAGTTTCTTATAAATAGGCACTTTCGATATTTTGTAACTTTTAATTGTACTTTTAGCAGAGTATTTACGTTATATTTGAATTATTAAAATTGTAATAAAGGAGATTGTACTTATTATGATCAAAAATGCTCTAAGTATGTTACGTGTGATTGGTAACGTGGAAGCGGTATCTTATCTTGCGCTAGTACTGATTGCGATGCCTCTTAAATATTTTGCGGATATGCCTCTTGCAGTAACTTATGTAGGAATGATTCACGGGGTATTATTTGTAGCTTATGTAGCAGCGATTGGATTGACTTTGATTTTGCGTAAAATATCATTCAAACAAGCTGTATTGGGATTAATCGCTTCTGTTCTTCCGTTTGGACCATTTGTATTTGATCGTTACTTGCATCGCCAACATCAACGTGATGCGGTAGAACAGACTCAAATTTCTTAATTGTTGACAGATCATCAGGAGCGAATATACATAAAAAGAGATAGATTAGCTTTATTGTGACAAAGACAATTCTTTTGAGAGAATTGTCTTTTTTGTATAGTATTGTATATAGAAGAGCAATGAACTTAAATACAAAGATAACGATTTGCACAAAGGAGACATGTATAATGCAACTGGAGCAAGAACATCAAGACTCTGCATTAAGACGCTTTCTTTCACCTGTACGTCAATCTAAAGCATTTACATATCTCTGGTTAGGTCAATTAATAGCCATGTTAGGTAGTTCGGTTACTATGATTATTTTGCCGATTCTGGTCTACAGCTTAACCGGTTCTTCTACTATTATGGGACTTGCGATGACCATCTATATGTTGCCGATCGTCATTATTTTACCGATATCCGGTTGGATTGTAGATCATACTGATCGTGTACGCTTGATTTTAATGACCAATAGCGTCCGGTTTGTTTTGATGCTTAGTGGAGCAATATTGATTTTTACAGATCATCTGTCTTTACCTGTATTGTATGTAGGACTTGCACTATATGGATTGATGGAAGGAATTTTCCAACCTGCTTATTCTGCGTTGCGTGCTGAAATATTTACACCTGATATTCGAAATGCGGCGAATGCTCTCACTCAAGTCAGTATTCAATTTGTACGTTTACTAGGCCCGACTTTGGGAGGAATCCTTGTTACAGTAGCTTCTCCGGGAAGCGGATTTGCACTCGATTCCCTTACATATTTGTTCTCATTACTTTGTTTTACATTACTTAGTAAGCACTTTATATCCGCACGTCAGCAACAACAGGCAAATCAACAGACTGTCGCCAATGCAGACCCTACTAATTCTCTATCTGTAGCAACCAAAACATCAGTCTGGCAAGAGTTTACTGCCGGGTTTGTGATTTTGAAAAAACAACCATGGTTGTGGATTACAATTGTTATTTTCTCATTACTGAATATCTGTTATGTCGGTATTACGAGCGTTCTGATTCCATGGCTTTTCAAAATTCATCATCAGTTAGATCCTGTTGTCTATGGACTGGCTATGACATCTGCTGGAGTGGGCGCTATTATCGGGGCAGTCTTATTTGGTAGTCGAAAGCACTGGCGCAAACGCGGTTGGATTGGTTATGGTGGAGCATTGGTAAGCGGAATCGCTCTATTTTTATTATCTGTGATTACATGGCCACCGGGTATGGTGATGATTATGGCTCTGGAAGGATTCGGTTTGATGATGTTTGCTCTAGTCTGGGAGACCAGTCTGCAAGAGTTAGTCCCTGTAGAAAGCTTTGGTCGGGTAGCTAGTCTGGATATGTTTGGTTCGTTCGCTTTTTTACCAATTGGATTTCTATTGATTGGTTGGTTAGCAGATCAGATTGGAGGCATAATAACGATTAGTTTATTTTCGGGGATTGGGATGTTACTGGTGATTATCGGGTTATGCGTACCTGCGATCAGACGATTCGACTAAAAGGCATAAAAAAGAAGCATCATCGTGTGTGATATGCTTCTTGTGTTTTACTTTTTGTAATCGTTCTTGTTTGGTAGAAGTTATACGAGTATGTTGTGAGATTGCCGCATAATCTTCGTTGGCTTTGCGACTATACTCTGGAATCCAACTGCCACTGCGTTTAGCTTTACGAATAGCTTTTTGAGTCTGTGTACGTGCCATAAAATCATTCACTCTCCTGAATATAAATAATATCGTTCTTTATAAGTATACCATATTTCTCCAAATAGAATAAATAGTTGAATAAGCGAATAATATGTTACTTATTATCACATATTATTCGCTTATTTTTGTTTAAAACTCAAAATTTGTTGTTCTGAATTGTGAAATATACAAAAAAGGACAAAATCTATAGTAACCCCTTTATTCAAATGTTATAAAATGCTACATAAGATAATTGCAGATTGATAACAACAACACCTATCATATGATTACTTTTTTATGCAATGATCATGTATCGTAGCCAAGCATTTGAATATCAAGGAGGTTTATTATGAATTTTTTTAAATCGTTGTTTTTTCAAATTATTGTAGCTGTTGTGATCGGTATTGGTGTAGGAATAGCCTTTCCCAACTTCGGAGAGCAGTTACAACCGCTTGGAACTGGATTTATCAAACTAATCAAAATGTTAATTGCACCGTTAATCTTCTTCGTTGTGGTAGCCGGTATTGCCAAAGCAGGTGATCTCAAAGCAGTCGGTCGGATCGGTCTCAAAGCAATTCTATGGTTCGAGCTTGCTACAACCGTTGCATTAATGCTCGGTCTGGTAGCCGCTCGTGTGTTGCGTCCAGGAGATGGAATGAATATCAATGCCAGTACACTTGACCCTAATGCAGTAGCAGCCAAAACAGGCGGTGCAGAACTTCCACATACTGTTGATTTTATTCTTAATATTATTCCGACCAGTGCTGTCGATGCTTTTGCTCAAAATGCACTGCTGCAAGTTCTACTACTGGCTTGTCTATTTGGCACAGCACTGGCAGCAAGTGAAAGTAAATTAAAAGATAATGTATTAACTCTAGTCGATCAGATTACGGAACTTATTTTCAAAGTAGTTGGTTATATTATGAAATTAGCACCGCTTGGAGCGTTCGGAGCAATTGCTTATACTGTAGGTGCTTATGGCGCAGCCACTTTAGCTTCTTACGGAATGCTTATTATCGCCTGCTATCTATCGGCAATCTTATTCCTGGTATGTCTGGGACTTGCTGCATGGTGGATAACAGGAATGAATCTATTGCAATTTATCAAATACACTCGTTCAGAAATTATGCTTGCAATCGGTACAGCTTCATCCGAAGTAGTGATGCCGCGCATGATGGAAAAGCTGAACAAAGCAGGTTGCGATAAAGCCGTAGTCGGATTAGTCGTACCGACAGGTTATTCGTTCAATCTTGATGGCGCTTCGATCTACTTATCATTAGCTACCGTGTTCCTTGCTCAAGCTGTAGGGATCGACCTATCGTTAGGACAAGAGATTACGATCTTAGCTGTATTGATGCTTAGTTCAAAAGGAATGGCAGGTGTACCGGGTTCAGCATTTCTAGCGTTATCTGCTACAGCAGCAGCGCTGAATGCTTTCCCTGTAGCGGTTGTAGCGTTATTGCTTGGTGCAGATCGATTTATGGATACGATGCGTGTATTTACCAATCTTATGGGTAATTGTGTAGCTGCTTTTGTGGTGGCTAAATGGGAAGGCATGTTAGATACGAAGAAAATGAAAGCTGTACTTTCAGGAGAATGGACAGAAGAAGAAAGCGAGCAGATCGCTACTACCAAACATACGAAATCACCAGAAACTATCCCTTCTCCACTTGGTCATCCATTGGCTCAATCTTATACTGTATACGATAAAACCTAATGTAGTCTGCTAATCTAGCTACGAATATATCTATGTATCACCGTTCTCTCCCACTACAGCAAAAAGCTGTTACCTTTTAACATAGGGTAACAGCTTTTTGTTGTCATTTAACTATAGTCATTTTGGTACAACTTTTTACTTATTATCTAAAGAAATGGTTTTGTTATCCGCTTGAGATTGGAAAGCAGACAAAATCACTGATAATGATTTTTTGCCTTCTTCACCTGAAATGGATGGTGGTGTATTGGTAACGATAGATTCGATAAATGCGTCTACTACACCACTTACTTCTTGCTTCTCATTTGTGGAGATAGCTCCAACACGATATTTCTCAACAGTACCATCACGAAGCTCTACAATAACTTGATCATCAGGATCAGTACCAATTTTCATAATACCGTTCTCGCACCACAAGTAAGTACCGTTATCTTCTCCACGATAAGCTGTCCAGCTCGCTACCAGTGTACCGATCGCACCGCTCTTCATACGAAGCAAGCAGATTGCATTATCATCCACATCGGTATCTTTTTTATCCAATGTGCCGATAAATGCACTCACATCCACCACTTCATCATCTAGCAACCAGCGAATCATATCTGATTTATGTACGCCTAGATCACCCATCGCACCCATGATTGCTTCATTTTTGCGGAAGAACCAGCTTTCTTTACCATCGATACTCCAGAATTCTGGACCTCCATGACTAAAAGCAGTACGGAATGTGAGAACGCGTCCCAATTTCCCTGTTTGCAATACTTCTTTTGCTTTTACATGTGGTGGCATAAGGCGTTGATTATGACCTACCATCAAGTAAACATTGTTCTTTTTCGCTGCATCAATCATAGCTTGTGCTTCTTCTTCAGAGACAGCCATAGGCTTCTCAACCAATACGTGCGCGCCAGCATTCGCAGCCGCTATCGACATTTCAGCATGGAAAATATTCGGGGTGCACACGCTTACAGCATCGAACCCACCAGCTGCTAATAATTCTTTATAATCACTATATGCTTTGGCATCGAAACGTTTCGCATAACCTTCAGCACGTTCTATAATTGGATCAGCAAACGCTACCAATTCTACATTCGGATGTTCTGCATACTCTGGAATATGGCGACGTTCCGCGATACTTCCACAACCTATAACTGCTACTCTGACTTTAGTCATCGTTACATTCCTCCTGAAATATGAAGTTAAGTGTTCCACAGCTATCTTATAGTAATCCGCTCAAATTATCTACCTCTTGCGCTAAAGATTCTACATTTTCAGAGCTAAAAAACAGCTTTTTCTAGAAAATAGTTATCGTTTATCTACCATATATAGAACTAATTTTATTTTACGCTCTAAATACAGGTCGAATATCCAGAGTATTTCGACAAAAAAATCTAGATATTTATTTTTAAATTTAATAATTACAACGTGCAAAAACACCAAAAAATGTAGTTCAACCCTGTCAGATAATCAACAGATTGAACTACATTTTATAATGAGCTATCTTTCTATTTATTTGGAAGTGATTGGTACTTTTGTTGATAATGTTTGGAATGTTTTGAGATACGTAGCCACTTGAGGTTGGATCTTTTTAAAGTATTTCAGATTCGCTTGATTCTCTAGCTTTTTGGCAGCATCACTTTCCGGGAAAATAGAGTATTCTTTATCTATTTTGCCTTTGCGATACTGAATTTGAATCAACTTACCGGTTGCCCAGTATTCTGCTATATTCTGGTTATCTCCATAAATCTGTAACCATGTATCTTTATCTTTGTAATTGAAGCTAAAAGCAGGATCTGCTAACGCTTGAGTTACCGTATAGCCCGTTTGAAAAACATCATTTACAAATTGACCTTGTTGGATCAAATTCGCTTCCGTTTGACCGGCTTTACTTTTAATAATTTGTCTCACTTCGCCCAGACCGTTCCGTTGGTCTTTGCTCCATTCCCCTTTATAAGTAACGACAAATGTCCGTCCTTTTAACGTATATTTGTTTACATATTTTCCGGTACCTTGCCGAATTCCATCGACCCATTGTCCGGCATAAGATTTGGAATCACCCCAGCGAATCGTGCCTGTTCCATTAGGCTTGCCATTTTCCACCTGTCCGTAATAAGAAGCACGACCAGAAAGTTGCAGAGATTCTTTATCCGTAGCCGCATGTATCGTTGCCGGCACAAACAGACCTATCGAAGTAGCAATCATTATCGTAGTTAAAGCTATCTTTGTATATGTATGTACTAATGCTCTCATTGCTTCATCCCCTTTAGTGTCTCTAACGATAGAAAAAAAGAAAATCATACATATTCGTCTGTACGATTTTCTTCTCTCTAAAGCAAGTTACCTTTATGCTATTTTATACCCTGAACAGGTCATTTATAATCTAATGGATTAGATATCTTCGCCAGTCAGACGATTAAGGAACTGCTTGGCACGCTCGCTTTGTGGATTGTTTAGTACATCTTTGGGATGTCCTTGTTCTATAATATATCCGCCGTCCATTAGAAGCACATGGTCAGCAACATCTGCGGCAAATTTCATTTCATGTGTTACAATAACCATCGTTCTACCTTCAATTGCTAATTGTTTGATAACTTTCAGCACTTCACTAACCAATTCAGGATCAAGGGCAGAAGTAGGCTCGTCAAAAAGAAGTACATCAGGCTCTACAGCCATTGCACGTGCAATTCCTACACGTTGTTGCTGTCCACCGGATAATTGATGTGGATATGAATTGCCACGATCGCCTAAGCCAACTTTGGCAAGTAATTCTTGACTGGATTGGCGAGCTTCTTCTTTGCTTTTTTTCTGTACTGTAATTTGTGCTTCCATTACATTCTCGATCACCGTTTTGTGAGGAAACAGATTATAGGATTGAAAAACCATGCCTGTCCGTTTACGAAGTTCAGTCACTTCTTTGCTAGACACTTTACGACCTTTTTGAAAATTCAAGGAGCGATCACTTAATTTGATGGTTCCTTGATCTGGAGTCTCCAGTAGATTCATACAACGTAGCAAAGTGGTTTTGCCTGAACCAGAAGGCCCGATTATTACCAGTACTTTTCCTTTATCCAAGCTTACATCGATTCCTTTAAGTACTTCCAATGCACCGAATGACTTGTGCAAATTACGAATCTCGATCATCATCGGCTAATCTCTCCTTTACTTCTTCAATGACTACTCTGTATGATAGTTAGTCCGCTGACGAGCGACCTAATCTTTTTTCTAATTTATTTTGGAAAAACGATAAAATTGAAGTGAATACAAGATATATCACTGCTGCTTCAGAATATACTAATAAATATTCGTACGTAGTTGCTACGATTTCTTCAGACTTACGAAATAATTCTACATAAGTAACAGTTCCTGCTAGAGACGTATCTTTCACCAAGCTAATAAATGAATTTGATAATGGTGGTAAGGATACACGTGCTGCTTGAGGAAGAATAATTCGGCGTAATGCTTGTCCACGCGTCATCCCTAGAGAATAAGCCGCTTCCCATTGACCTTTATGAATCGATTGAATAGCCGCACGTACAATCTCAGAACCATACGCCCCTACACTTAAAGAGAAACCTATCAATGCTGCTGGAAAAGGATCTAACTCAATCCCAATCGTAGGTAGTCCGTAAAAGATAATCGCTAACTGCACAATTAAAGGTGTTCCACGTATAATCCAAATATAGAAACGTGCAATAAAGTCTAAAATTTTCACACCCGATAATCGAGCTAATGCTGTTAGTACAGCCAAAATCAAACCAATAATAAATGAAAAAATAGCTAATGGAATCGTGAATCGTATCCCTGCTTCAAGCATAGGCCAAAAAGAATTCACAAGTATCTCTATTTGACGATCGTCCATATTCTAACATCCTTTATTTTCAACAATTTGGATTGGTACATCATGTATATACTAAGTAGATATCTTAGAAAGGCTTACAACGAACAAATATCTTGACGAGTATTTATTCGTCAAGATATCGTTATCGTCGCATATATACAAAATCAAACTAAACGTATTATTTAGATACATCTTCTCCGAAATATTTCTCAGAGATTTTCAAATAAGTTCCGTCATCTACCATATCTTTTAACGCTTTATTTACAGCTTGAACCAAATCTTCTCCGCCTTTGTTGAAAATAGCTCCACTTTGAGAAGCATTTGCTTCTTCAGCTACAACTTTGATCGGTGCATCTGGTTGTTGTTTTTTCAAATCAAGATAAGACAAGTTGTCGTTAATCGTAGCTTGAGCGCGATTGGACGTTAACAAACCTATAGCTTGTGTAAATCCATCTACAGAAACGATTTCTGCTCCATTGTCTTTTGCGATTTGTGCAAGGTTACTTGTTAAAGATTGAGCCGATTTTTTACCTTTTAAATCAGCAAATGATTTAATATCTGTATTATCATCACGTACAATCAATACTGCTTTGGAAGCGATGTATGGATCAGAGAATAAAAATGTTTTTTGACGTTCTTCAGTAATACCTACTTCATTAAATACAGTATCAAAACGTTTGGATTCCAAACCACCAAGCAAGCTATCCCAAGCTGCTTCTGTAAATACAGGTTCTACGCCAAGACGTTTACTTACTTCTGTTGCGATATCTACATCAAAACCAGTTAATTTACCATTAGCATCATGGAACGTAAATGGTGCATATGTTCCTTCTGTACCAATACGCAATTTACCGCTTGCTTTGACAGACTCTAATGTTGCCGCTTTACCAGAAGAAGCTGTGTTGTCTGTTGTAGCCGCTCCAGTTGTATCTGTATTGCCTGTCGTTGCTGTATTAGAACTGTTACCACATGCTGCAAGAACAAGCATGGTCAGTATCATAACCAGTGTAAAAGAACCCCATTTTTTCATTTAAAAAGACCCCTCTCAGATGTTGGTGAGCACGCTTATGGTTGGTGATTCACTACTTATTAATAACGTACTGCAAATTGTATAGTACACTGTCTTTCATCGCACGTCAACTCTTTTTCCGATAAAAATACTTGGTTTTATTAAAAGCGATCTAATTCTGTCATATTTCTTACCCTTTATACGTTGATTTGAACAGTATTTCTCTCTTTTAAAGCAATATATGTATTCAAAATTAGGGTATATACTTTTTAGAATAATGATCTCAGCAAGGAGGATTTTATCCAGATGATATGGATCACGTTAGAACATATTTTAAGAGTATTAATCGCTGGATTAGGCGGAGCTATTATAGGATATGAACGAAGTAGCCGGCAAAAAGAAGCAGGGATTCGTACTCATTTTATTGTCGCGGTTGGCTCTTCATTAATGATGATTATTTCCAAATACGGTTTTACAGATATGGGGAACTGGAATAATGTATCACTTGACCCCTCCCGGGTAGCTTCACAGATCGTTAGCGGAGTCGGATTTTTGGGAGCAGGCACTATTTTTATGAATAAGCAAAAAGTCAAAGGATTAACGACAGCGGCGGGCATATGGGCAACAGCTGGAGTAGGAATGGCAATAGGAGCAGGTATGTATACAGTAGGGATCGGCGTTACACTTTTAATAGTAGCTGTACAATTCGCTATGCATCGCCATCGTAAGCCCTTTGCAGCGACTCGTATGCCTCATCGACTAACTGTGCGGATAATTAATCATGAGGGGGCGATATCATCGATTCTAGACGTTCTAGATCAGCATCAGATACGTGTGGTTAGTCTACATTCTGAAGTAGAACCCTCTGTACATCATCATGATGTCTCAGATACTTCGTATTTGCTGTTACAATCTTCGGTTCAACTGGATTCTACTATCCAGAGTAAAGATATTGTTCCAATCCTTCAATCGATTCCCGATGTACAAATGGTCAAAATAGATGAATAACTTTCAACTCACTTTTAAGAATTACCCATCAAAAAGCATCTTGCTATGATCCAAGAACGAACATGTGACGCGTTCAGTTCTATTAGCAAGATGCTTTTATTGTATGATTGCATCGAAATATTAAGATCATCAAAAGTTTTGCTTTAACTGATCAAATTGATGACGTATCCGATCTCGTACATCTTCTGCCCCGTTTTTAAAATAAGCCTGACGCTGGTTATTCATTCGTTGTCTGGCTTCACGTTGCAATTCACGCTCTACTTCATATGCCTGATCAATCTCTGCTTCGACATCAATCACATCATGACGACATATGAATTGAGAACCTAATTGACTTAATACATAGTTGAATACGCTTACATTATTTTCTTGCACAATACTGATCAAAGCCATTTGTCCTTCATCTAGTGAAAATAGTGTAGATTGAATCAGTCCCATTTCTTGTTCTGCAACTTCGTGAGTAAATGGCATACTGATGATCGAATCGATACTACGTTCTAATAAAACACCCAAAGGGCCTGCAAAAATACCAATCATTGAACCTAACAAACCACCTGTTGTCCATTCGCCTGCAAGTGCTCCTTGTGTACCGAATCCATCCCAAAATACGACTTTGCCTTTCTCACGTGCTACAATAGCAGCTTCCAGTACCGCATATCCTTCCGTAATTCGACTATGTCGAAGTGTAGATAATGCTCGATATGCTTTACACTCATCTGTAAAAATAACGGTCACTACATTTTCCATAGGACACCCACTTTCTTTTGCTTATCAAGTTGTAAACGTTCTCAGGTAGGGTTAGATAGCTAGATTTAGAAGTAGAAATAGAGATCATCAAACGGCTGTTTCTTTTATCTTATGCTATTTTACAATTAAATCAACTTATTTTATTGTAAAATAGTAGAAATAACGCGAAATTGAAATATATTTCATTTTTAGTATATTATTTAATCTAAAGGAGGGTATATGATGTTACAGGGTATAGGTATATACGGGCTTGTTTTGTCTATTATTGTATTGGTTGCTTTTGTGATCGCAGTACGTTGGTTGGTAGCGAAGTTATTTCGAAAAAGCTCTTAGATTAGTAGACTGACTTGGGATAAGATACACAGCTTACATATTCGATAGATACGAATGGAGTGAATACTAATGACTCAACCTCATCATTCATCTGCTGAATCAAGATCGACGATAGAAATGAACACAGATTCTTCTTTTAATAGTGTTACCGAATACAATCATACAATTCTAGGGGTTCCCCGTACCGGGAATATCGAAAATATTTCGGATATGCCTGCTCCGATACGCTGGTTTGGCTATATAGCTTTTGGCGCTATTGCCGTAGGCGGAGTGGCTATTCTGGCTATTGGACTATTGATGTAGAGTTAGAACATATTCATATGTGTTCTTTGATAGAGGATAGCGTATTGATTATATTCATTTAGAGTTACGTCTAATTGTTGAGATTTATCCAAAACACGATCATCTGAAAATCCGTACATTTCAGCTAATTGATGCATCTCTTGACGTTGTTGTTCTATTTTCTGTAGGCATTGGTATAAGTTCAATGTGCCACTCTACTCCCTCTCATTTTTTCTTGGATACAGACAGATCTTTATCATCTTTATTATTCTGCTACTTTTTCTAATATGATATATCTATAAAGAGCATATAAAAATCGATTATTCTTTTTTCTATATACTTTATATCGAGCAGTTTTGACTGTTGTGTGAATAGTTCCGAAGTCTGCTTTATTCGACATTATAATCACATGTACTACGTTATTAGCTATACGCAAATAGAAAAAACCCGACTTTACTGAACGATCTGTTCATTAGTCGGGTTTTTATCGTTTTACATTATATAAGGGATATATCTATTATTCCGTAACTGTTCCGTACACCAATGTTGGAGCGTCTGCATGATCTGCGATACGAATACTTTCGTATAGTTTTTTCAATACATCGTCTACATTTTCACGATTAGCGTGGATGGTTACTAGAGAGTCGCCCACTTTAACAGCGTCGCCTACTTTTTTGTTTAACATTAGACCTACAGCAAGATCGATCTCGGATTCTTTCGTTGCGCGTCCAGCACCTAACAACATTGCTGCTGTACCGATCTCATCCGCTACCAGTTCAGCGACAAATCCGTCTTCTTTCGCAGGAACTTCGATCAAGAATTTAGCTTGGGGCAAACGTTCTGGTTGATCGACAACCGATGCATCTCCACCCTGACTTGCAAGGAATAATTTGAATTTCTCTAACGCTTTACCGTTAGCAATAACTTCTTTCAATTTTTCTCTTGCTTCGTCAAGTGAACTTGCTTTACCTGCAAGATATACCATTTGACTTCCAAGTGCCATGCACAATTCTTCTAGATCCGCAGGACCTTCACCTTTTAGTGTATCGATGGCTTCTTTCACTTCAAGAGAGTTACCGATAGCTAGACCTAGTGGTTGGCTCATATCTGAAATAACTGCCATTGTTTTGCGTCCTACGTTGTTACCGATACTTACCATAGCATGAGCTAATTCTTTAGCATCTTCTGCTGTTTTCATAAATGCACCAGCGCCTGTTTTAACATCCAATACGATAGCGTCTGATCCAGCAGCGATTTTTTTACTCATGATTGAACTTGCGATCAACGGAATCGAGTTAACCGTTGCTGTTACATCACGCAAACCGTATAACTTTTTGTCCGCAGGTGTTAAGTTACCACTTTGTCCGATAACTGCGATTTTGTTTTCGTTGACTAATTTGATAAATTCTTCGTTCGTGATTTCTACGTGGAAACCTTCTACTGCTTCCAATTTATCGACTGTACCGCCAGTGTGACCTAGACCACGACCGGACATTTTAGCTACTGGAATATCCAATGCAGCTACAAGAGGAGCCAATACCAATGTTGTTGTATCGCCTACGCCGCCTGTAGAGTGCTTGTCGACTTTGATTCCTTCGATAGCCGATAGATCGATCGTATCACCGGAGTTCACCATTGCCATTGTCAGGTCTGCACGTTCGCGTTCTGTCATGTCTTTGAAAAAGACAGCCATTGCAAATGCGCTCATTTGGTAATCTGGAATTTCGTCGTGTGTATAACCATTAATAATAAAGTTAATTTCTTCTGTTGTTAGTTCTTTACCATCACGTTTTTTTTCAATAAGGTCTACCATTCTCATAATTATTCTAGCTCCTTGTACGTTTTATTTTTGAAAAGAGATTGCTGCATCTAGTGCAACTTCCATCATTTCGTTAAATGTAGATTGTCTTTCTTCAGATGTAGTTTCTTCGCCTGTTAGCAAGTGATCACTTACTGTCAAAATCGTCAAAGCATTCACACCAAACTTCGCTGCTAATGTGTACAATGCGCTTGTTTCCATTTCAACGCCTAGTACGCCATATTGCATTAATAGTCCTGTTACTGTTTTGTCGTCGCGGTAGAATGAATCTGAACTGAACACGTTACCTACATGCAAGTTCAATCCTTTTTCTACACCACGATCATACGCAGCTTTTAGTAAAGGGAAACTAGCTACAGGTGAGAAATCGTATCCGCCGAAAATATGACGGTTCATGCTGGAATCGGTACAACATGCTTGTGCCAAAATGACGTCACGAACACGTACATTTTCTTGCATTCCGCCACATGTACCCACACGGATCAAGTTTTTGACGCCGTATTCGCTGATCAGTTCATTGACATAGATGCTGATCGATGGCAAGCCCATACCTGTACCTTGTACAGAGATACGGTTACCTTTGTATGTTCCTGTAAATCCAAGCATACCGCGCACTTGATTGTAGCAGACTACATCTTCAAGATACGTGTCTGCGATGTATTTAGCACGAAGTGGATCACCTGGTAAAAGAATTGTTTCAGCGATTTCGCCAGCTTTGGCTTCAATATGAACGCTCATTTTATAAAAACCTCCAAAGTGTGTGTTTAATAGTGGTTGCTTGTGTTGATCCGCTACGGCTAATGGATTGGGTTCCGCTCTCTGGTAAGCATAGATATCTTGAAAGACTGCTGATGCAGTCGATATCTATACTTACGAGGAGAGACTACACTCCAATCCATTAGCCTTCGCTCTGTGCGGATGCAACAATATGATAAAACAAAAAGATTGGTGGTCAGCGCTGGGATTCGCTTGACCGGGTAGGGCAAGGATTAAATGATAAACATTGATATTGATTTTAGACATGGGTTTAGGATTGGGCTACGGGTTATTGGGGTATGGTTTGATACTTCTTTGTGATACCTCAATAGATGTAAGCTTCGTCTTTGGGATTTCTATCGTTTCTTAACAAATTTGATGCATGTTTTATATTACTTAAGATCAGACAGGAAGCTTGTTCCGTACTCAGGGCTTGTTACACCGAAGTTTTCGGCTACTGTAGCAGCGATGTCTGAGAATGTTGTACGTAATGACAATTCTTTACCACCATTAGCAAAACGTTTGGAGTATACAAGTAATGGTACATATTCACGAGTATGATCTGTTCCTGTGTAGGTTGGATCGTTACCGTGGTCAGCTGTAATGATCAATAGATCATCTTCTTCCATACCTGCAAATACTTCTGGTAAGCGAGCATCGTATTCTTCCAACGCGTCAGCGTATCCTTTAGGATCGCGGCGGTGTCCGAATAGCGCATCAAAGTCAACCAGATTCAAGAAGCTTAGTCCATGGAAAGGCTTCGCTAGCACATTCACCAGTTGATCCATACCGTCCATATTAGACTTGGTACGAATCGATTCTGTTACGCCTTCACCATCGTAGATATCAGCGATTTTACCGATAGCAATTACATCTAGACCTGCATCTTGCAAAGCGTTCATTGTCGTCGGTTTGAACGGTTTGAGTGCATAGTCATGACGATTGGATGTACGTTGGAAGTTACCTACTTCGCCGATAAATGGACGAGCGATAATACGTCCCAACATGTACGGATCTTCAAGTGTAATCTCACGACAGAATTCACAGATTTCATACAATTCTTTCAAAGGAACAACATCTTCGTGTGCTGCAATTTGCAATACGGAATCTGCAGAAGTATAGATAATTAGTGCGCCTGTTTTCACATGTTCTTCGCCTAGTTCATCCATAATTTCTGTTCCACTTGCAGGTTTGTTACCAATCACTTTACGTCCTGTTTTTTCTTCGATGCGTCCAATCAATTCATCCGGGAATCCGTCCGGGAATACACGGAAAGGTGTATCAATATATAATCCCATGATCTCCCAGTGTCCTGTCATTGTATCTTTACCGCGGGATGCTTCTTGCATTTTAGTGTAATAAGCAAGCGGTTGATCAGCTACAGGTACGCCTTGAATCTCGCTGATGTTTGATAATCCTAGACTTGCCATATGTGGCATATTCAGACCGCCATTTTCGCGTGCAATATGTCCGAATGTATCGACATCAACATCTCCAAATTCAGCCGCATCCGGTGCTTCTCCGATTCCTACTGAATCCATAACTACTAGATGAATACGTTTAAATTCGCTCATTTGTATTACCCCTTTCAATGTTGTCCATATTCTATTGTGCTCGTTGCTCGTATACATTCCCATATCCAAAATGCGCAGTAGAGCATTTGGCTGCTATCATGCTTATGCAAAAATAGTGTACCAAATGCTCTATGTTATACCTATATCTGCTTTTTGAAAAGTCGGTTCATGATATGAAGATGTAACATTGCTCCTCTAATTATAAACCAAACTGTATTGATGGTAACAAATGTGGAGACATCTTACTTATTTTAAGAACAACCCTGTAATTGTAGCAGAAAGCACACTTACCAGTGTAGCACCATATAACAGTTTCAGTCCAAAGCGAGCTACAACATTACCTTGTTTCTCGTGTAGACCTTTTACAGCACCAGCAATAATACCGATAGAAGAGAAGTTAGCGAAAGATACTAAGAATACAGATACGATACCTAGTGTACGTGAGCTAAGTTCTGTGTGTTTAACTAGATCTAGCATCGCTACGAACTCGTTCGATACCAATTTCGTTGCCATAATACTACCTGCTGTTACAGCTTCACTCCACGGAACACCCATCATGAATGCAAATGGTGAGAAGATATAACCCAAGATTTGTTGGAACGTAATACCGAAGATTAAGCCGAATAGACCGTTGATCATACCGATCAATGCTACGAAACCAATCAACATGGCTGCTACAATAATAGCAACTTTAAATCCATCTAAAATATATTCGCCCAACATTTCGAAGAAGGATTGTTTCTCTTCTTCTTGTACTTCTAAAATATCTTCTTCTTTGGTAACAACATAAGGATTGATAATAGAAGCGATAATAAAGCCACCGAATAAGTTAAGCACTAATGCAGTTACAACATATTCAGGTTTAAGCATTTGCATATACGCACCTACGATAGACATTGATACCGTAGACATTGCAGATGCACAAAGTGTATACAGACGGTTTTTAGGAAGCGCACCGATTTGTTTTTTAACAGAGATAAATACTTCAGATTGACCTAGGATTGCAGATGCAACCGCATTGTATGATTCCAATCTACCCATACCGTTGACTTTACTAAGCACAAGACCAATGTATTTAATAATAAACGGTAGAATTTTGAAGTATTGCAGAATACCGATCAAAGCTGAGATAAATACGATAGGCATCAATACGCCTAAGAAGAACGGTGAAGAACCTTCGTTAGCAATACCACCAAATACAAAGCTAATACCTTCACCAGCATATGCTAATAAATGTGTAAATACTGCTGCAAATCCTCCGATAATCCATGTTCCTACTACTGTATTTAGAAGTAGAAATGCTAAAATGGCTTGCAACACGATCATAACAAACAATGGACGATAACGAATATTTTTTCTATTGTTACTTCCCAAGTAAGCTAATGCAAACACCAAAAGAATCCCCAAAATTGCGATAATATAATTCATAAATAATTAGCTCCCATTCTGCACTCTGCTTCATAATCACTTACTTAAAATCTTTTGAAACAAATTGAAATAATCAGAAATTATACATTAAGCGCTTACATTATTCGTAAAAAAGAACAAATCCTTGCGGATATATTCTTTTTTTGGATTATTCAGCAGGCTGGCTATGGTCCATATCATGTGCCTGGAAAAATCCCGGTAACATTTGAGATATCGTCCACTCGGTAACATCACCTTTAAGGTTAGTCAGGTATACTTTCGTATTCTCATCACTGAATTCAGCAATAACTTGACGACAAGCACCACAAGGAGAGACCGGACCTTCTGTATCCGCTACGATCGCAATCGCTTCGATCTTACGCTGACCTTCAGATGCAGCTTTGAAAATAGCGGTACGTTCTGCACAATTGGTAAGACCATAAGAAGCATTTTCTACATTACATCCCCCGTAGACTTTGCCATCTGCAAGCAGAGCAGCACCTACTTGAAACTTAGAATAAGGTACATAGGCATTTTTACGTGCTTCTATTGCTGCTTGAATCAATTGATCTTTCATGATAGGTCTCTCCTCTGACGGATAAGATAATTAGATTGGTAAGATAAATGTCGTATTTTTACTGCCAAATGCTTGGGTAAGATATTTTGCTTTGCAAAAATCACTTTTCATCCTACCAGAAGATGTCGCATTTTTACTGCCAAATGCTTAGGTAAGATATTTTGCTTTGCAAAAATCACTTTTCATCCTACCAGAAGATGTCGCATTTTTACTGCCAAATGCTAGTAAGAAGAAGTTCCTTCTTCACCTTCAACGATTTTGACACCAGAGCTTGCACCGATGCGTGTTGCACCTGCTTCAACCATGTTGTTCAAGTCTTGAAGATTACGTACGCCACCAGATGCTTTTACGCCAACATCAGGTCCTACTGTTTTGCGCATCAAAGCTACGTCTGCCGGTGTTGCTCCACCTGTAGAGAAACCAGTTGATGTTTTTACAAAATCAGCTCCAGCTTTTACAGACAATTCAGAAGCACGAACTTTTTCTTCGTCTGTTAGTAAGCATGTTTCGATAATGACTTTGACTAAAGCTTTACCTTTAGCAGCATCTACTACAGCTTGGATATCACGTTGCACTAGCTCGTTATTACCATCTTTCAATGCGCCGATATTGATAACCATATCAACTTCAGTAGCACCGTTTGCAATAGCATTGCTTGCTTCAAAAGCTTTCACTTCTGGAGTTGTTGCTCCTAGAGGGAATCCGATTACCGTACATACTTTGACAGGGCTACCTTTTAATTGTTCTGCACAGTACGCTACCCATGTTGGGTTAACACATACAGATGCGAACTCATATTTTCTAGCTTCTTCTGTCAATTTAGTCACTTCTGCTTGTGTAGCATCCGCTTTCAATAACGTATGGTCGATCAATTTTGCTAAGTTCATATTTTTAAGCTCCTTTGAGTAAATTAGATAGGAAACATAGTAGTAAATCGCTTCAATATCCACATCATAACACCAACATGAACATATGTAAAATGATTTTTGAAATTATGTTCAGACACAATTTGATGATCTTGTAAACATTCTTTTGCAGATTGCATTACTCTGTCCGCTAGCCGCATATCAGTGTAACAGGAAAGTAGGATTCGTGCTATTTTTTCGTTATAATACGGTATTGTATGTAGCTTTTTTGATGGATGATTTCCTTTATGACTTTACCACTTCACTTCTGAAAGGAAGATTAGATCATGACTCAATGGACACGTTATACATGGAATAAGCTTAATAGTGAGCAGCGGCTTCAATGGTTGCAAGAATTAGTAACCCGTCTTCCTGAAGGGTTTGCTTTGAAAAACATGCAATCCTTTAACAGATATGGACAACAGATCGAAACAGGTATTTTTTCATATCAACAATCTGAGTTTGTTTTTGTACCTGGTGATGAAGTTACACTCGGTTGGAATGATCCTTATGTGTCATGGGATCCATCTACATTAGAGGACTTGGAAAGTGGATTAGAGGAAATCGAGCTAACTATAGACGAAGCTATACCGATGATAGCCAAACAAATGTCTCCTGTGCGAACAGTACATATTCCATCGTTATTAGTAGAACGCCGTACTCATTCTGTAGGTTGGCAGGAATACACACTTGAAGAACTTGATCCTATCGAAAATAAAGAGATTATAGATGCTCGCGCTACCTTCTCCCTTTCAAATTATAGCAGTCATGAAATGTATCAAGATTATCGCTTCGTACGAGACGGGCAACAGATCCGTATTTATGTATTTGAAGAAACAGAAGATGTTCATGAATGGCAAAAGCTTTCTCTAGAACATCCATTTACTATTTTTACCGAAGATGAATGGGAATATGTATATGGCGGTGGAACTCGAACCTTATTTCCATGGGGAGATAGCTTTGACTATATGATGAATGTCAGACATTACGGCAATCTAAATCCAGCCGAAGATGACTCTTCTGATACAGACTCTGCACTTCCTTACGACTTGGAACAACCGAACGGATTCGGTATTTATTTTCTTGGCGATCCTTATGAAGCAGAATTAACGATTACGTCAGATGGTCAGGTGATCGACAAAGGAAGTGACGGTGGTAGTGGCATCTGTGGAGGAGTTGGTATTTTATTAGGTTATTTACCTGTAGCGACTTATTACCGTAATCCTTATCAAGATCAATTGGAGTGGAATGAACGAATCAGTTCGATGCATTATCGGCGCATTATTCGGCTATAAGAGCGATACTATCACTAGCATGTGAACAACAGCTTTATTGCAAATAAATCTATACCAAAAACCCCGTTCGCTTTCCAAGCTGACGGGGTTTGATTGGTTATTTTGAAATGGCAGGACGAGTAATTATACGAGATTGTACATAATATAAAACAATAATCACAATCGCTAACAATGCTTGTATAGAGAAAATATTGCTAAATACGTATCCGTCTGCATATATTGCCAGCGGATTCAAATGAACCGAGCCATGATTAGCTTCGATCATTTTACCAATAATACTGGTTGCTGTCGCTCCTGCTATAAAGTTTAACAGTGAGAACAATCCCATCCCTACACCGACTTGATCTTTAGTTAATGTACGTGAGATCGTATTAGACATAGCTATCTGCATAAAGGTCTGCCCTACATTACCGAAAATTAGAATAAATAAGACGATATATGGAGATATTCCGACCACGATGGATAATGAGACAAAACAAATAAAAATTAATGTTGTCGCAATATACACAAGTAATGGATTTCCTCTACGATCGGCTAACTTTCCACCTTGACGACCTAACAAAGCTGAACAAATCGCCGCCGGGAACATAATTAATCCGATCAATGCTGGAGATAATCCATTTAATGCACTTAGAAATTGCGGTGTTACATACGGTAAACCAAAGCTAAGACCTGTCGCTAGAAAAGCAATCAACAACCCGAATGAATATTGTTTGTTGCTAAACAACTTGGGCTGGATAAAAGGCTCTGCTGCTGTACGTATCCGAATAATAAATAAGATCAACAAAATGACTCCAATTACAGCAAACAACCAGTTTCCTTGAGAAATAGATAATAATAACATCGCTACAGTTCCACTTAATAACAGTCCACCGATAAAATCGATCTTTTGCGCTTCGCCCCGATAATCATCAAGATATTTACGGAAAAATGGCAAAGCAATCAAAGGGAAAAGAGATAATAAGAATAAAAAGCGCCAGCTTCCAAAGCTTGTGATCAGTCCGGCAACAATCGGTGCTATCGCTGTTCCGAGAGATAGACCAATCGCTGTTGTACCCAGTGCTCTACCCCTTTTTTCAGGAGAAAAATAACGTACAGGTACAATCATGGCTGTCGCTGGAATTACAGCGGCTCCGGCGGCTTGCAGTACACGTCCGACCACCATCATCCAAAATTCACTAGCAAATAATCCAACTACAGATCCTAATGCAAAAAAGATCAGACCGAACGTTAACAAATCTTTTAACCGATATTTATCCGCAAGCTTACCATATACGACCGAACCTACAGCATACACAATCATATAACCGGTCAATAACCATGTTACATCTGCGGCTCCAATATTAAATTCTTTACTGATAGTAGGCATTACTACATTGAACATCGAAGCGTTCATTACCGAGAATACTAATGTAAATGCGAGTACACGCATTAATTTATCGCCATTAGGATAGACTCGTTCTTGTTTTGTAGACACTTATGCTGTCATCCTCTCTACTCATACCGTTACTGCTTATTTTGATTGTTATTGATACACATCTACTAATTTTTGTAGCAACTTTTTAAGCTGGGTTAACTCTTGATCGGTAAATGTATGAGCAGAACGACTTTTCACTTCATTTACGGCTTGTTGAGCTTGAATATGCTTTTGCTGACCTGCCGGAGTGAGCATTATTTGCTTCATGCGAGCATCATTCGGATGAGAACGGCGTACAATCCAGCCCCTTTTTTCAATACCGTTTACCAGACTGGTCACACTAGATTTCTCTATCAGTAATTGATGTTCTAGCTCATGATTCGTAATACCGGGTTGGGTCGCTATTTCATATAAAGCCTGACTTTGCTGTGAAGTCATACCTAGTGAGCGTAAAGACTGCTCAATCTGACGCTTAATTGTTATATATGTTTTTTTGATTAAGGGTGTAGGACTATTCAAAGCGGCTTGTGCGTACTGTTCATGTTGCTCTCTATCTTTTGAACTCAATATGTCTCCTTCTCTCTTAGTTCGAATTCGAACTAATTTTATTTCAAAATAAAACTATTGTCAATACAAGTTGATGATTATATTTTTATTTCAATATCGCACAAAACAAACAAAAACAGCCTTTTACAAAGCAGTAAAAGACTGTTGACATAAAATAAGTATATTTTTTCTTTTTTATGTTAATAATGCTTGGGCTGTAAATTGATCTGTTACCAAAATGTTAGCATACTTGCCGATTAGCGCAGCTTCGATTGCTTCAATTTTGCGCTGACCGCCAGCGACCAGTATTGATTTTTCTTTTTTACGCAAATCGACCAGATCTATGCCTACTGTACGATCATTAATCGCAGGACTACAGATATTACCTTCTTTATCAAAAAAGCGAGAACAAATATCACCAGCACCGGTCTGTTGTAACAACCGTTGTTCTTCTTCATTGAAGTAACCTAGCCTGAACAAAAGCGCATCTTCTTTCACTGTACCTACTGTAAATACAGCGATATTCGCTTGTCTACCTAATTCAATAATACGCTGAATATGACGATCTTCATCCACCATTTTTTTGAGCTCGATACTATCGAAAATCACAGGCAATGGCAAATAACGAGCAATCGTATGATAAGCTTCTGCAAACAGATTGACTGTTTCTGCGGCATACGTGTTTACGTGCGAGTGGCTGACTCCGCCTTTGAGCTGTACGACTTCCACTCCGCGTACTTGCTTCTGTTCCAGATGTTCTGCTACTGCATGCATCGTCGTTCCCCATGTGACGCCAATAATATCGGTGTCTTTGACAGTATCAAATAAATAATCTGCGGCACGTTTGCTAATATGCTTTTGGATTTCTTTATATTCATTGATCGGTGAATAACAGACATGTACTGTATCTAATCCGTAGCGTTTTTTCAATTGTTCTCCGAGTGCATCCAAATCTTCTAAAGGATCTACAATATCTATCCGCACATAACCTTTTTCTTTCGCATACTGTAGCAATCTAGATACAGTTGGTCTAGATACACCTAGCTTAGTCGCTATCTCTTGTTGACTATAATCAGAAAGGTAATACAACCTTGCTGTTTCTATACTCAAACGCTGTTTGTCATTATCCACGGCTTTTATCATCCCACATCTCTATCAGAATCTAGTTGAACAGTTCAAAGCATCTCATTTCACATATTATACATTTTTTATACATTTTTTAAAAATTTATTTCAAGAACGCTTAAGATCATTGTTGCTTCTCGCTTTCCAGTTGTTAACAGCTTTGTCTACTTCCTTTATATTTTTAGCAAGTTGTTATTTACCGATGGTCGGTTAGAATTTCCTTCATATATGGCGTTTGTTTTCGGCAATATAGGGTATGGATTAAGAGGGCCTTTTATTTCAACAATTTGGGTGCACACCCATTGCTGAACATTTTTGCAGAAGGCTACAAATACAATAATACTGGAGGTAAGATAATGTTCACACGTCTTGACCAAATCATGATTGAAATCCCGGATGTCAAAAAACCAGATCCTAATGCAGCTGCGGCTGTACAAGAATTACTAGGTGGTAAATTCGGTGAAATGTCGACTTTGAACAACTATCTATTCCAATCGTTTAACTTCCGCAATAAATCCAAGTTAAAGCCTTTTTATGACCTGGTAACCAGTATTACAGCAGAAGAATTGGGTCACGTTGAGTTAGTTGCCCATGGGATTAACAAAATTTTGGCAGGTTCTAGCTTGCCAGGCGAACCTGATTCTACACCACTTGATCCGCTTAAAGATGTTCGTCTAAGCTATCATCATTTAGCAGGCGCACAAGGTGCAATGCCTCGTGATTCTATGGGTCGTCCTTGGACAGGTGATAATGTATTTAACAGCGGTAATCTTGTAGAAGATTTGTTGCATAACTTCTTCTTAGAGTGTGGCGCAAGAACACATAAAATGAAAGTCTATGAAACAACTGACCATCCAGCTGCACGCGAAGTTGTTGGTTTCCTTCTAGTACGTGGCGGTGTACACGTTGTTGCTTATGCTAAAGCACTTGAAGTTGCAACAGGCGTCAATGTAACCAAACTTGTACCTGTTCCTTCGTTAAGCAACAAATCGTTTAATGAAGCACGTAAATACGAGGAAAAAGGCGTTCATACTCGTCTGTATACACATAGCACAGAGGACTTCAAAGCTATCGATCAGATCTGGAAAGGTACTCATCCAGAAGACGGTTTGCCGCTTGAAGTGATTCATGGATTCCCTCAAGGTGTGCCTGTTCCTGAGTATCCTCCATTGGATGAAGAGTTCGCTCCAGGAATTTCTCAAGAAGATTTCAAAGAAATTGCGAAGCGTCTCAAAATGGCTGGTAACATCACAGACTAAAGCAAAAAAGGCTGGTTTCCAGCCTTTTTTTACATAATTCATTCTTCACATTTATCGAATTCCACCTATTATTTTTAGTTATTTATTTATTAAATTTTGAACATATGGTTTCGATTGCTAAACAATGGTTAATAAATAGACGAGAAGAGATTGCTGAATAAATCTTCTAAGTGCTTGTTGTAACACAAATGTTATGAAAAGTGATTTAGTGTAGTTATTCAACTATCTTAAAAAAGACATTCAATTATTAGGAGGCGACAACAATGGGTTGGTTATGGGCATTAATCGTAGGTGGTATTATTGGTTGGATCGCAGGTATGATCGTAGGACGTGACGTTCCAGGTGGTATTATTGGTAACATCATCGCTGGTTTCATCGGTGGTTGGTTAGGTAACATGTTGCTTGGTACTTGGGGTCCTGAAATCGGTGGATTCTTTATTATTCAAGCGATTATCGGTGCAGTCATCGTGATTGCTATCGTGAGTGCTATCATGCGTTCTTCTAGAAGATCACGCGGTTAACACAAAGCATACTTAACTTGAATATAATATTCAATCAGAAGCCTGTTCCTTTGGAGCAGGCTTTTTTTATGATTTTGGAAATCATTCTATCGTGCACTGGAAAATCGGTTAATAATACGTAACAACATAGAAGATGTAGCAAGGGATGGTGGATATGTACTTATATTCGTTTTGGGATAATATTGTTGCGTGGTATTACAATATCCGCTGGATCGATTTGCTTGTATCAATCGTTATCCTGTTTATTTTTCTCGCTTTTCGCAAATTATTTACACGCTATTTGTTCACTTTTGTTTTACGACGATTTGATGGTCATTTAGCGATGCTTCGCTGGTTACAAGCATTTGAACGACCTTTACAAGCTTTTTTCACATTGATCGGAACGTATTTGGCGTTACGATACTTTATGCATGAACAATGGACTTTTATTATCGGTATAGATCGTATTTATCGTAGTATCGGTATTATTCTATTAGGTTGGGGAATTTATAATGTGTCTGCCTCCTCTTCTATTATGCTAGAAGGTATGAGTAAGCGATTTGGATTAGATGCAACCAGTATGATTATTCCTTTTTTATCTAAAGTATTGCGTGTGATCGTGGTAGTACTTGTTATAACAATTGTGGGTGGAGAATGGGGATTCAGTATTAACGGTGTAGTCGCCGGTATGGGACTGGGGAGTCTGGCTGTCGCTCTCGCTGCTCAGGAGACATTAAGTAATGTGATTGCAGGGATTATTATTATTTTGGAAAGACCTTTTTCGAAAGGGGATTGGATCTCTACACCGGATATCGAAGGAATCGTAGAAGATATTACATTCCGTAGTTCCAAAATCCGCACATTTACCGATGCATTGGTAATTGTACCGAATTCCAAACTAGCAGCTCAGCCGATTACAAATGGTAGTCAGATGGGGAAACGCAAAATTTCTTTCCCACTACGGGTTGCGCTAGATTCTAATCGTGATGCATTATCACGAGTGGTATCTCGTATTCAATCTCAGTTAGAAAAGGATGAGAATGTTGTAGATGATTCAGCAATGGTCAAATTTAATGAATTTAACGAAAGCAGTCTGGGGATTCTGGTGCAATGTTTTACCAAAACAGCAGCCTGGGGCGAAAATCTAGAATATCGTCAATATCTTAATTTGATGATTCTGGATATTTTAGAAGAAGAAAAAGTAAAATTAGCTTATCCTACACAACGTATTGTCATGCAGGAAGCCGAAGCTTCTTCATAATATAGTCGATCAGATATGTATACTTATCTCATCAGAACTAATCACTACACAGCAAAACCACCTGCCTTGCTTCATGCACAAGACAGGTGGTTTTGTTTATTGTAGGTTTTGTTTGTTGTAGGTTTTATTAGTGATGTTAAAGTGTTATATCCACTAGATTGATTTGCGCAAAGGCAACCATTCAAGGACACGCTGAATTTTGGTATCCCAATATCCCCATTCATGTTCTCCAGGCTCTTCCTCATACGTTAATTGCAGTCCAAGTCCATTCACATGATCGCGAAAACGAATATTATGATCATACAAAAAATCTTCTGTGCCACAACATTGATACAATTGTGGAGCTTGCTTACTTTTATCTGAAGCTAATTGCTCAGCTAAATAGAATAAATCATTATCAGAACCACGTAACTCTTCTACTGTTCCAAAAATACGTTCTAGTTCTTGAGTGTACGCTACATCGCCACGTTCGAACAAAGCTGACGCATCTGTCGCACCGGAAAGACTTGCTGCCGCTGCGTAACGATCAGGTAAGCGTAAGCCTAGCTTGAGCGCTCCATATCCGCCCATAGATAAACCTGCTACAAAGCGATCCTCACGACGATTAGATAGCGGGAAAAACGATTCTGCGAGCTGTGGCAATTCTTCACTGACAAATTTAAAATAGTCGCCACCTTGCTTCATATCTGTATAAAAGCTACGATGCGCCGCAGGCATAACAACAGCAATACCATACTCTGCTGCATAACGCTCAATCGATGTCCGTCGTAACCAGATCGAATGATCATCCGAAAGACCATGTAACAAATACAATGTAGGATGCTTACCACCGGTTACTTTGCCTTCCATCCCGATCTGAGAATGAGTTTCCTGTGGTAAAATGACATTCATCGTGGATGAAAGCCTTAGTACTTCTGAATAAAAATCACATTGAATCAAAGCCATTATGATATCCTCCTCGAACTTGTGCTTATGTGTCATTTGTTGAGACATCTATTCTTCTTTTCTATCATACCTTTTTTCACTAATGAGAGCGATATCATGATGATATAAAAAAAAGCAAACAAAAAAAGTAACCGTTGGTGATTATATTCACCGGGTTACTTTTGCAGGTGTTCTATGGTATGCATAACGGTAAGCATGTATTCATAAAGAAACATGCTTAATATGTATATATTATTTTATACTATTTGGATTAAGCACGAGTTTTAACAGGGATTCGTGTAGAGCTCAATTGTGCGTTCAAAATATCTTGAAAGCTTTTAGGTGTTTCTTTGTCTACAGCTTTTTGAACGGTTGCGTTAGATTGCTGTCTGAAGTGGTTGTGGTTGTATGGTGTCATGTGGTGGATACTCATATTCATTTGCTTCACGCTTCCTTTCGTTCATCGAATTTGTTTGTTTTTGTTTTGTATCTTGTAATGTGTATATACCCCTGCTTTTTGCGAATGAAAACATAAATAACACATATTTTAGTATATTTTTGGTAATTGATTCTATAGACCCTGATCCAAGTTCAAAAGGGTTATGTTAACCAGGATCACGTTTGTCGGATGCTGTAGAAAACAAATTCTAAAGTCCTATAATCGACAATATGACTTTAGTTACATATAAAACCAATAAAATATATTCCTAAATTTAAACTATTAATTTTTAACTATCCATTTGCAACTTATTTGCAATAGCTTGCGTCTGTAACGATAAGCAAGCCAAATCAGGCTAATAATTTATTGAGGTGATGGATCATGAAAAATAAACAAAAATGGATGACTGTAGTAGCGGCTTCTGTATTAACATTATCGTTGAGTGCTCCAACTTTTGCAGCGAGTGGAGATTTTTCAGATATCAGTAAAGTACCTGGACATGAAAAAATTGAATCGTTAAAAGATCGTGGATTTATTAACGGTGTTACCGATGATCAATTCAAACCTAATCAAACCATCAATTCAGCACAAGGCGTGCAAATGATCGTAAAAAGCTTCCAATTGAGTCTTGCTGCTTTTAACTTCATCAAAGCTCCAGAAGCAAAAGACTCTTATGATAATGTAAAAGACAATGTGTGGTACTCTGATGCGTTTATTATTGCCAAGCTTAACGGTGTAGATATTCCTGAAAATGTGAATCCTGCGTCTAAAATGACCAAAGAGCAATTCACAACATTTGTGATGCAAGCGATGGAAAAAGCGGGCAATCTACCTATGATTAATATTAAGCCGGTTGATATCAAAGACGATAGCAAAATCAATCCTTCTTATCAGGGAGCGATTCAACGTTCATTAGCACTCGATATTAATACATTAGATAGCAAAGGTAATTTCGATCCGAAAGGCGAAGTTACTCGCGCAGAAGCAGCAGTGATGATCTATAATGCTCTAGAATATATGAGTAAAATCAAAACACCTACTATCGATCCAATACCTGAACCATCACCATCCCCTTCTCCATCCGATGATAGTTTGGATAAATAAAAATAACGTTCACTTGGACTTGTAAAAGAATAGTTTCTGAATCTAATTAATCCATCAAATAGCTCAATCATATTCTCCAATTGATAACGAGTATAAACAAACAGAGTCTATCCCTATCGCAATGTAGGAATAGACTCTGTTTTTGCTGTAGTATACAGCGATATATATTTATAAATCGTGATTATTTATCATTTAGATTCCGTTTTGCATCTGCTGATTCCATTCTTCACGTAAAATACCCATACGAATCGAATCATAGTAGACACCGTTATACAATCTACATTTACGCAGACGCGCTTCCATCGTCATCCCTAATTTGTAACCGACTGCAATCATCCGTTCATTGCCTGACCATGTGGTGAAACCTACTCGTACCAGTGGCATTGCTGTAAATAAATGATCGATCCACAATGTCAGTGCTCTAGTACCGTATCCTCCGCTCCAATAAGCAGGCTCATAAATAATAATCCCTACCTCTAACCACAGTGAAGGTTCATGCTCCCAGTAATAACTGACGATCCCGATGATATGCTGATTCACTTCAATAATCCAAAAGCTTGGACTGTCTATAATACGTAGTCGATCTTGCCAGTATTGCTCATACGGCACGTGAACATGATCATAATAAGGAGCATCCCACTTTTTCCATTCTGGAGATTCTTCTTTGTATATCAATTCCCATAATATTGGGATATCAGCTTCAGTTATCGGGCGAATGTGTAATTCTTGAACGGTATACTCGATATGCCTTCAACTCCTTCAATCTGACTTTTGGAGCATTGGTTTGAATCTTATAGGTACATTTATAAATACTCATTGAACCAACCTACAATATGATTGAGTCGTTGTATACGTAATTGTGGATGACCGCTACGAGATAACTCATGATTGGCATCCGGGAAACGTACAAACTTGGTCACAGCACCTAACCGTTTTAGCGCTATAAACCACTGTTCTCCTTGTTCAATCGGACAACGCAAATCTTTTTCCCCGTGCAAAATCAAAATAGGTGTTTTGACGTTAGCCACATAAGCTAATGGCGAATGATCCCACAACGTATTCAAATGATCCCATGGATTACCGGCAATCTGATCTTCTACAAAGTGAAAACCAATATCACTTACTCCGTACATTGAAATCCAGTTACTGATCGAACGCTGAGTCACTGCTGCTTTGAAACGATCGGTATGCCCTACTATCCAGTTGGTCATAAATCCACCATAGCTACCGCCGGTTACACCTAAGCGATCTTTGTCGATCCAGTCGTAATGTTCTAGCGCATAATCTGTGATTTCCATTAAATCTTGATAATCTCCACCACCATAATCATGACGGCACGCATTTACAAATAATTGTCCATATCCATGACTACCCCGCGGATTACCGAAAATGACAGCATACCCTTGTGATACTAACAATTGAAATTCAAGCATAAACGTATACCCGTACATCGCATGAGGCCCGCCATGAATTTCTAGAATCGTCGGTACTTTGGTATGATCTGCTTGATCACCTGCCGGACGCATAATCCAAGCTTGCAGACTTTTGCCATCAACAGAAGTAACACTCATTTCTTCAGGCTTACTCAAAATCAGTTGTTGTAGCAAATCATCATTATGATGAGTCAGACGTGTCTCTACTTCCGTCTCTATATTCCAGCTAAATAATTCACCCGGTTGTAGTGGATCAGCCGCTATAAAGATTAGATGTTGCTTTGCTGTGCGGGCAAAATAATGAATATTACGCTGTCCACCTAATATCGTCTGCACTCCTGATCCATCGGTTGCTATCGATAGCAAATGACAAGCTCCAAATGTAGTGCATAACACATCTATCGCTTGACCACTAGCTTGATAGATCGGCTTATACGTAGAACTGAGTCCTGTATCCCCGACTACAGAATTCAACAACATAATATCATCATGATCATATAATCCAGTGATCGTTCCTGTAGCTAATGACAATTGATACAATCGATTTAACGTAGCATTATAATAAGACTGATCGTCTGCTACCATAGCAATAAATTGTCCATCCGGTGACCAATTCACACTCGAAATCACATATTGATGTTGTGTCCACTGATGGCGCTCATGACCTTCTGCATTGATCGTAAACAGATCATTTTTAAGCGAAAAATCAGGATCACCTTCATCTGCTGATGGGATATGAGCGATATAAGCGATTTGTTTGCCATCCGGCGACCATGCAAAATCGTCAATATCGTAATCTCCTGACGTAATCCATGTTCCAGACTGGTCTGCTATCTTATGTACATATAAATGCGTTCGACCTCCATCCCACAATCCACTACTATCTGATTTGTAAATGATTCGATTGATTTCGATAGCCTTTTTCGATAAAGGAACTGATTGATCCTCAGCATGATCTGCATGTGTCGATGTTGATTGTTCGGATTGATTAGAGATGGCTTGATGAGGTTGTGATGATTTATTTGTTGCTGCAATTAATAACGATTGACTATCTGGCGACCATAGAAAAGAACCGACTCCATCTGCCATATCTGTTGCTTGATGCGCTTCTCCACCATAAGCAGACATGATCCAGACTTGCGGATGCTGATCTGTCCCACTTTTACGTAAAAAAGCAAGCTGTTTGCCATCCGGTGACCATGCAGGCAAGCGATCACTTTGTCCAGCAGTCCATTGGATATCTTCACTACCGTCTGCATTCATACGGCGCAAATGCGAATCATACCCGTCTTGCTTGGCGTTAACTTTCTGCACCTCATATACAATCGTACCATCTAACGGAGAAATGACTGGATTTTTGACCCAGTTAAAGCGATATAAATCTTCAGCGATGACTCCACGTCTACTTCCCATATTTCGTTATCCCCCATCATATTTAGAGTGTACAAAATGTATGCGTATTCTTGCTTAAATACTATATGATAACATTTTTAATCGCAAGAAGATCACTCCTACACTACGATCTTTTTGACTATCACTATTAAAGTATAATCCCTTTTATTACATTTCCTCTAGCAGTCAACATTTCATTTCAAAGGAACTCTCATCACTTTAAAGGAACCTTCATCACTGTTAGATTACTTACAATTATCACTCAATAGCCTTTTTTCTAAAAACTTAATATAGCAACTTAAAACTACCTCAATCTTCCCCACTACCAATCCCCCATTATATTTCTGTGTATATCTTGTGTTCACCTCCAAATGCTGCTAGCGAAGGGCGGAGGATTGTTCCGTAAGTCGCCTTTAAGATTCGGATATCGGCCGCTAGACGGTCATTCAAGATATCCGATCTTACCAGCGACGATAGGAACCATCCACCGCCCGTAGCGTCCCTCCCATTAAACACCTTATACACTTTCAATATAAAAACCGCCACAAGTAAAATGTCGCATAGGACTCCCATAACGTCCAACCTGCGGAAAGTTCTAAAATATGGGCTTTTGTCGGTTTGGCATCCATTTTCAATACATGCTTAATCGAATTGTGTAGACCTACATCATCAATAGGAAAAGCAGACGGCATGCGTAGACAGCGCATCAATACATAATGAGCAGTCCAAGGGCCGATACCGCGAATTTTCACCAGTAATTTTTCAGCTTGTTTGACATCTGTAACTTGTAATAATTGTTCTTTGGACAATGTACCATCTACGATTAACTTTGCAGTATCAATCAGATATTCACACTTTTTGACTGTAGTCATACCTGCGGCAGACAATTCATCTACAGTAAGGCTAGCGATCGTTTCGGCTGTTGGAAAAAGCCAGTACGTCTCCCCTTCATACGTCAGCGCTTGTCCAAAATGTTCTACCAATCGTCTTTTTAAAGTATAAGCAAATCCTAAATTGATCTGTTGACCTAGAATCCCCCAGCAAATTGCTTCATACAGATCAGGGATACCCATATTTCTCAATCCATAAAAGGAAACAACTGCTTGCTCTAGCAAAGGATCTTGAGCTGCCATTTTATAAAAAGGAGCTAAATCTGTGCCTAGATCGAACCAATCGTATACATATTGAGCAACTCCTATACGTACTGCAGATGAGATCGACTGATGTTCGTCTACGAATCGAATTAACATATGGTGTTCATCATAATTGCTAATCTCTACAATCGCCGCTTCTTGATCGACAGCAATCGCTTTGTAAATCATACCGTCTCGTAAAGTATATAGACTTTCATTGGTAGCCGTTGATAAATGACTGTAATTTTCAGTAAAGCTAAATTCCTTCGGTACAGAGATCAACATATCTTGTCCATGATCTTGTATTTGATTCGTAATCGATAGATTAGAGTGAGCATGAAGTTCATGTTGCATAGCGTTAGACTGCCTCCATTCCTATCCTTGATCGACAAAATAACCATGTATCCGTATCAGGATGTATCAACCTATTAACCATCTCTGTCTATTCATTAACGGAATGATATCCAATATCAATAGCTTACAGCGCACAACACAAAAAGGAACTTGCAATAACAAGTCCCTTGAATGATATCTATTCTATTGACGATTACACAAAAATCTCTTCAATATGCAGTGCTCTTACTTTAGTCAAATCTACAAATTGATCATTCACCTGCACCAATGGTCTAAAAATATCGAGCGGATTATTTAAAATAATCGTGCCCTGTTCTCCATTAGTTAATTGCACTTTTTTGCCTATCAGATTAGGAGCAAGATGATGAATCAATGCTTGAACAGGCTTTTCATTTAATTTGGAAAATCCTAATTCATAAATACTTTGCAGCACAGCAACAAACCCCTGTTTGTTTTGTTCATTTTTGGCAGCAGTCATATTTACAAATACATCTGCTACTGAAACGATCTGGGTAAACGGATGAATTCCTCTTTTGTACAACCGATTCGGATATCCTGAGCCATCTCCACGTTCATGATGCTGTAGAGCAACAGATGCTGTCACTTTATCATTCATCGATTCCATAATAATATCGTAGCCGTAGGTGGTATGGTTTTTGTATTCTTTCAGCTCTGAAGCATTTAATTCTTCAGGACGACTACGCAAAATAGAAGGCAAACGGCTTTTGCCGATATCGTGCAAATACCCGGCTTTGCTGATTCGATAACAATCATGTTTGGAATAATCGAGCCATTCTGCAATATAGTAACTCAACAATCCTACTTTGAGCGAGTGACTATACAGATGATCGTCTTCTTTTTCTAAATGCAATAAAAGAGCGACTACATCTTTTTGTGCATCCAGATCCAGCAGTAACGGTTGCAACAACTCGTCAACCCCATCAGCATTGAACTTGCCTTTCGTAAGAGCTTCCAAAAAGATCGACTGATAAGCATCAATCGAACGATTGATTTTCTCTTTCAACACAGGTGATAATCCTGTAATCGCTATCATATCAGCGACTGGCTTGATTTCTTCTTTTGCTTCAATATCCACATATTCTACTTTATGACGTAGTAATAGAGTGATATCTTCCTCTTTAATGTCTACTCCTTTTTTGAGTAATGGGACACCCGAGCTATTAAAGGTATCACTGCTTAACCGCTGTCCTTGCTTGAGTTCAGTAATATGTATAATCAAATATTTTTCCCCATTTCATCGTTTTTATATTTACATGTCAAAAATCAAAATAGCGTATATACGAGTAAATAAAAGCCAGATCAGTAATTATAGATAGAAGGTAAATGATACACAGATGTTTTTCTAAAATTATGTATACCTTTTTCTGATATTTACTCTATTATATCGACAAATTACTGAAATATTGTATAGCTCTTAATCCTCAATTCTAGGTAAAATGACCTTCGCCTTTATGCAAAAATAGATTTATAGTGTGGATGATCTCTTTTTGAAGGAAATCTCTTATTTGCGAATTATGATGTTGCATCTCATATCAAAAAAAGATGAACCGCCTAATAAACGGTTCATCTCTCATTATTTATTTACCTATTAAGATCATTTATTGCATCTACAACAGATTAAGAATACGAAATCAACTGTTGACGTTTTGCACTTTCTGGATCGTGTACCACATTCAGTTCGCGATTAAAGAGCATTGTGGAACGCTCTTTGAGATCATAATCAGACCACGGCAAATTGCTTGTGACTGGCATACTGTTATGTGCAAAATTAATCCAGGCGGTCTGCATCTGCTCTGCTAGATTATACGTATCTTCATCTATTTCTAATCCAAGATGTGCAAATAGAGGTAGATTGTTAAATGCAAATGCAATTTCAGCACCATGTGTAGCTGTTCCTAACAACGGATGACCGGGTTGACACCAATCAAATCGATACATCCATACAGGAGCATGCCCAACCTGTGCTTCTGCATATTGTAAAGCCGAACGCCAGAAGAACAAATCAGTCATCAGATCCGCATGACCTCTTACTGTTAACGGATATTGCTTCGCTAATCCATGAGTATCTTCTCCGAGCAACGCTTGGACAATATTCACAATTTGACTTTCACTCATTAACTGAGTCGGTTGATTGAAAAATAATGTACCTTCTTCCAAGTTAGTACCGATAATCAAAGGAATATGTTTGGCAGAGCCATCTTTGATCGCTTGTACAGGTTCGACCGGTAATGTATGTGGATGAATCGTTGGTTGGAATAACAGCGCCCATGTATCATTATCTAGCGTTTGACTAACACGATTACCTGCTTGCAATATCTCTTCTGTCGAAGCGGTATACAATTTGGATAAATCTTGTTCACCTACACCAAGTGCTTGTACAAATCCGTCTGCAATTTGTCTGCTAACTTCAGCTGGCATTGCTTGGGAGGCTCCACTTTGCATAATAGCGCTTTGGAATAAACCTTTAGCTGCTGGCATCGCTAGTAAAGACGCAATACTCATCGCGCCTGCTGATTCGCCGAACACCGTTACTCGTTCAGGATCGCCACCAAAAGCTTCAATATTATTTTTGACCCATTCTAATGCTGCAATCTGATCAAGTAAGCCTACATTAGCATGATAATCGTCACCATATGATGACAAATTCAAAAATCCAAACGGCCCTAATCTATAGTTAATCGTAATCACAATCATATCTCCATTGACTGCAAGCGATGTTCCATCATATAAAGGAATACTACCTGCACCTGTTACAAAAGAACCGCCATGAATCCAGACCATCACAGGTCGTTTTTGAGTGGATTTATCAGAAGCCCATATATTCAAATACAGACAATCTTCTGATTGTACAGGAGGTTCACTTCCAGAACCAAACATACTCGCTCCCTCGTATACTGGCTGAGGAGAAATCGGACCAAAATGCAATGCTTCTTTGACACCTTGCCATGGTTGCGGCGGTCTTGGAGCTTGAAAACGCAGTTCTCCCACAGGTGGTTCTGCAAAAGGAACTCCTTTCCAGATCACTGCTCCATGTTCACGTATACCTTGTATTTCTCCGTATTGTGTATGAATTTGTGTCGTTTCCATCTTTGTCTCATCCTCTCTAATACGCTGCAACAACAATCGATCAAATGGTCATTTATACATAATGACTATCTTTAGTATAGTACACTTCTTCTATGTATATAAACATACGCCCTCTTTTTGAAGATAAGAGCGCGTATGTTTACCAAAATCACACGTATATATCTACATGATCATATCCAACTACAATGTATTCTGCTCTCGCTTCGCTAAAATAACAGCATTATCCAGACGACTGGAAGACAGTGATTCGACACGTGCTTCTGGAAAAGCAGCAGAAGCCAGACCACTGAGCACTTGACCCGGTGGCATTTCAAGAAATAAACGAGCACCCAGTTCGTAAAATAAAGTCGTTACTTCATGCCAGCGTACAGGGTGTGCAATATTTAATGACAAATCTTCGATAATACCGTCTGCTGTACGCACAGCTCGTCCTTTATAATTGCCTGCATAAGGAATCTTAGGTCGAGATACTTCCATCTTGCTCAGCGCTGTAGCTAATTGATCAGAGACCGAAGATAACAAAGGACAATGGGAAGGCACACTGACATTGAGTCGTTTGGCAGTATGCGCACCATTACTTTTGCAAGTCGTTAACAACTGATCGATCGCTTCCCATTGTCCAGCTACTGTAATCTGTGTTGGTGCATTTAGATTAGCGATATATACGGGATGTTCATCTGAATGAATACCCAAGCGAATCTGTTCGACCTGACGCGCAGTCATTCCTGTAATAACGCCCATTCCATACCCTTGTGGATAAGCTTGCATCATCAATTGTCCACGTAAACGGGTTAAATGCAGAGCATCTTGAAATGAAAGTGAACCGGCAACCACTGCCGCAGCAAAAGCACCTGCACTATGACCTGCAACCAGATCAGGAAAAACACCTTCTGCTGCCAAAGCTCTAGACACCGCTACTCCTGCAATACATAGAGACATCTGTACATGATCTGTTGTCTGTAATGCTTCTTCACTATCCAGTTGCTGGATCGATAATTGCAGTATTTCTTCTGCTTCTGTCAGTGTCTGCTTGATAACAGAATGATCAGGTAATTCATGCAACATTCCGGAACGCTGTGAACCTTGCCCTGGAAAAAGCATCACTACACTCATCTGGCATCGCTCCTTTCTCTTATCATGTCTATGCTAGACGTGGATTCCACGGATCTTTCACCAGTACAGGCCCTTGTAGTGTACGCATTAACACACGGTCAGTAGCAGGCTTTGCCCATTCACTAAGAGCGACTGCTCCATAAGGTGTCTCGATCTGCACATCGACACGCACAGGCAGATCAAGCGTCTGTTGCCATAATTGCTCTGCTCTAACTCGATCAATAGATTGAGAACATCGTAGTAAAATATCCAGATCGCTAGTCATCGTTAATGTAGGATGTCCTGTAGCCAATTCAAATCCAGCACTGCCTGTCGGTCCCCAGATCATCTGGTTGTTGTGCCAGTGTGAATACAGTTGCTTTAATGCTTGCAACACTGGCATACTGTCCCAACGATCGTTGGCAGATGCAGTCTGTAGATTCGAATCGAACTGTGATGCTATCAATTGCTCTGGTGTTACTTTTTGTACAATTAGTGATGCAGGAATATTTAATGCTTGTCGTAAATGACGCTCTTGACCACGCACACCAACAGCAACCTGTCCTTCTAATGCAGGAGCGCGCCGCACGACCACCCACGGTGTCTGCTGTAAAGACACATGCACCCATGACGGTACATGCTGTAACTCTTCTGCTTCTGTCCAGTGCGGATGCAATTGGAGCAGATCATGAGGAGCTGTAATTAATCCCATTGTTCTGCAAGCAACTGTCTTACTTTGATCGAAGAAGCTCTACCTGTAGCCGCTGTTGCACTGGTTAGACGGTTACTGAGATCGCGAGAACCTTGACGTGCATCTGTGATCGCTGTCATCAGATACTGATGGATACGTTCGATATCTTCTGATTGTGGTTGATCGGCTTCGATACCTTCGATCAATTGATCTAGCGCCCCCAATTTAGCAAAGGAACGAATATCATATGCTGCACCTGGCACTTTGGTTGCTGCTTCATTTAGTTGATCGATAGAGCGACGGGTAATACGTGCCGCAGACTGTTTGGACATAACTTGTACAGTTACTTTTTCATCATCTAACGCAAGTAATCGATTCGCTTGCATGCCATGTGCTAGAAATGCTCCAGAAATCGCATTTCCTACAATTAGAGCGATCACAGGATGACCGGCAAGACGTGCACTAGCATAAGCATCTACCGCTGATCCGCATGATAAATGAATACCTAACACTTCTTCGCGGTACCCATAGGCTTGACTGGGTACATCAACTATCGCTACAATAGCACGCTTTTCTCCGTCTTGGTCTGCTTCAATAGCTTCACGAATATAACGGGCAATATTCCAGCCTTCTTCTAGTCCAATCTCTCCTTGGCGAGCTCGGACAAAGCGCGCATTAGGATTTGGAACAACCGAGATATAACGTACCGATTGACCTTCTAACGAGGTATCGGCACACAATACAGAAGCAATGCCTTGTTGGTCTGATGCGGATCGACCAGACAACGCTTCGAACCATGTCCGTCCTCTAGTGATCGGTGCTTCACTACTATTGACTTGAACTTGCTCTGCTCTCGCTTGCTGTTGTTGAAGAGCCTCTTGATCTACCGTACCGGATTTCCATGATTCACGAATAGACGATGGTACAATCAATGTATCAGCATCTACTGCTGCTAGTAATTCCAGGTAACGCTCCACTTGAGCTGTACGAGTCACTTCTTTTATCCCTTGACGGAATACGTCATGAATCGCTTGATTGATTTCTTGTACATCATCATTTACAAGCGCATCAGCGAATCCAGCACCTACCCGTTGTTCACCGCCTACCATCGACCAGATTCGGGAACGATCGGAAGCATCCATTTCTTGAATCCCTGCTTCTTGCTCAATGACTTCTGAACCATTCAATTGTAAGCGACCTTGACGGGTCATAATCAAATGACTGGATAATCCTGCCGCGCAGATCGACATCCCACCATAACAGCCAATCATACCAGAGATAACGCTAACGACCGGGGTGTATGGACGAAGTGCCATAATAGCTGCGCCAATCTCGGCAATAGCGAGCAGACCATAATTTCCTTCTTGTAGTCGTACTCCACCTGTTTCGAGCAATAATACCGGACGTGTTTTGATTCCTTTTTGATGGTCAAGCAGTACTTGCTCTAATGCACCTGAGATTTTGGCTCCACAGACTTCCCCTATACCTCCACCTTGAAAAGCACCTTCTAAAGCAATCGCTACCGCAGGTTCTCCATCAATCGTTCCTCTACCTACAATGACACCATCATCACTTTGTGCCACTATTCCTTGTAACGGTAAATGAGGTGAAGTGATTCGATCAAAAGGACCAATCAATTCACGAAAGCTACCTTGATCCAATACAGCTTGTGCACGTTCTCGTCCAGATAATTCGATAAAGCTTGCATTAGCGATCTCTATCGGTTGAGTATTATTGTTCATCACGAAGCACCTCCATGGCTTGAGTTAACCGCAAATTAACAACACCTGGTGTAGCGCCAAAATCATTAATTTCGATCTTAACCGCATAAGAATAAAGTTTGAAAAAACGATCAAATACTGCACGCCAGATCTCTTCAAATCCATTAGCACTTGTACTGATCTGAATATAAGCTTGATTGTCTGTTGAAGGTTCGATCAATAGTTCCAAATCTCCTGAACCCGCTACACCAATATGAGCGCGCTGGGTCAACGATTGCTGAGCTGGATATTGCAGATGAATAATTTGCATTACATACGACCTCCTGTCGTTTTTGAAAAGGATTCGGTATACGACATATGTGTAATACCTGTAAGTATAGAATCAATATATAAAGTAGCTGCAAGCAGATCAGCACTACCACCGGGTGAAAAATGATGCTTCACCATCCACTGGTCGAATGCTAATAGCGCTTGCCAGCCTTTATTAGTAGATGTTCCACCTTGCGCCAAAATCGCTGACGCACGTTCCTGTGTCTGCACAAGTGCCTGCTTCCCTCCGCGATATAAAATGCAGGTGTCTGGCAACACAGCGATAATCGAAAGTAAACTATCTAAACGGGCAGAACATTCAGCGATCCCATGCTGACGAGCTTGTTGCAACGCTGGCAGACCGATATCGATCACATGCGGAAATCCATGCTCTGCTTCGTCTTTTGCTCCACCTGCTCCATATTGATGCTTCACATGAGTTCCATGCGAACCACTATTAGGTGCATAACGATCGGTATAGCGAGCGATAGTTCCTGCTATATCAGCGATTTGTGTAGCAGATATAGTATCTAATGAAGATACATCTGCTGATAGATGATCTGATTCAGCGATCCATAGTGAAGTCGCACCTGTTAACAATCCTAGTGCCCAGATAGCGCCCCGATGGGTATTCACACCTTTGGTCACTTCTAACATATGTTGCTCACCCTGACGTCCGATCCAAGCCAGTTGTTCACGTAATGATTGATTAGCGCTATTACTATAAGATGATTGAGCCATCTGAATAAATGTAGAGCGCAATGATTCTGCTGAATTATACATTAACTCTATATTCATATCTTGATGTGAACCGTTATGATGTAGATCGACAAGCCCGGGCTTAGGTGTCAATGAAGCTTCGTCTTTCAGAGCAGTGACAGCAAGTTCACCTAACCACCTTGCATAATAATCGGCTTCTGCTTTTCGCTGGCTTGGTATAGATAAAGATGGGAAAATATTAAGAGTACTCATATTACCAGCTCCGGAATTTGGATGGTGGTTCATATAGTCCATCTGACCAGTCTACAAGTTCTTCTATACTTTTAGCAGCTAACAATGAACGCTTCGCATCCGTACGGCGGATATCCAAATCTTCTGGAAAAGCGATTAATCCATCCTGACGTAACTTCTCATTTAGATCGGTATCATGACGTTGTCCTAAAGGTGTGACCCCTGCGATTGCCGCCAAAGCTGTGCGACGTTCTTCGATATTTTGCGCTTTATATAAATAAGCGATTCCTTCTTCTGTAACGACATGGGTCACATCATCTCCATAGATCATCACTGGAGCGAGCGGTAGACCTGCATCATGACCGACTTGAATCGCATCTAAAGAATCGACAAATGTCGGTTGATCTCCTGATTGGAACGTTTCGACCATTTGCACAACTAATTTGTGTCCACGTACAATCGGTTCTTTATCTGTAATCATATTCAGCCAAGCTTCTGTATCATGACGGCGACCACGAGCATCACTACCCATATTCGGTGCACCACCAAAACCGCTTAACCGACCTGAAGTGACTGTCGATGAATTACCATCTGGATCGATTTGTAGACTGGCTCCAATAAACATATCTGCGGCATACTGTCCGGCTACTTGTCCCATAGCTCGATTGGATCGAATCGTACCATCATGTCCGGTGAAAAAGACATCTGGGCGAGCGGCTGTATATTTTTCCATTCCTACTTCGCCACCAAAGCAATGGACACTTTCCACCCAACCACTTTCGATAGCTGGAATCAATGTAGGATGCGGATTAAGTACCCAATTTTTGCAAATCTTACCCCGTAATCCGAGCGATTCTCCATACGTAGGTAACAATAGTTCAATAGCGGCTGTATTGAATCCAATCCCATGATTCAGCGATTGCACTTGATGACGTTCATAGATCCCGCGAATCGCCATCATCCCCATTAAAATATGCGTTTCTTTGATATGACGAGGATCACGAGTAAATAAAGCTTCCAATTGATACGGTTGATCGGCTTCGACAATCACATCAATCCATGAAGCTGGCACATCGACACGTGGTAATTCGTCTACGATTTCATTGACCTGTACAATCACAATCCCATCGCGGAAAGCAGCCGCTTCAATAATCGTTGGCGTTTCCTCGGTATTGGCTCCTGTATAGAGATTTCCTTGACGATCCGCTTTGTCTGCGGCAACCAGTGCAATATTGGGAGTCAGATCAACAAACATTCGACCATACAATTCTAGATACGTATGAATCGAACCGATACTTAGTGTCTGATCTTCCACCATTTGTGCAATCCGCAGACTTTGAGGCCCTGCATAAGAGAAATCGAGTTTGCTTGCAATATTTTTCTCGAAAATATCTAAATGTTCAGGACGAGATACACTGGACATAATCATATGCAGATTGTTCACTACTTGTGGATTCACATTGGATAATGCTTGAGATAAGAAGCTAGCTTGCTTCTGATTATTACCTTCTAAAGCTACTCGATCACCGCTAACCAATAGTACTTCCAGTGCATCTACAATATGATCTGTAGGCAAAATCACACCGTTTAACATCGAGCGAACTTTTTCCATACGACGTTTTTTTTCATCACGACGGGTCGTCCAAATACGCGGTGTTCCAGTTTTCAACTTGCTGATGTGGGTTGACATGATACTCCTCCTTGATGTTTGATTAACTGAGATTGGATGGTGTTCTGAATGGAACTGCTTCACTTAAAATATTTTTGCAAAGTGGCAAAACTTCAACATATGACCCATGCTGCGGAAGAACTTCATATCGCTCAACCTGCACTGAGTAAATCGATTAAAATGCTCGAAACCGAACTCGGTGTTTCTTTATTTGACCGTACCGGACGTTATATTACACTCAACGAATATGGAAAAACATTTCTCAAACATGTGGAAAAGGCGCTACAATCGCTGGAAGATGCTACTCGCGAAGTTCATGATCTGGCGACAGGTACTGTAGGCTATATTAAGCTTGCTTTTCCTGTTGGCTCACATATCGTACCGAATCTAATCACAGCTTTTCGTGAACAATATCCTGATATTCATTTTCAATTGCTTCAGCATTACGAAGAAAATGTCAAACCTGAATTCGATCTATGCATCTCTTCATTGCCGCTGAATTATGAACATATGCAAAGTATTCCACTGGTAACAGAACAGATATTTCTAGCTGTACCCAAAGGTCATGCTCTAGCAGATCGCCCTAATATTGCTCTGTCTGAAGCCGCTCACGAACATTTTATCGGGCTTCGTCATGGACATAGCTTGCGTGAGACGACCGATGATTATTGTCATATGGCTGGCTTTAAGCCTAAGCATATTTTTGAAAGTGACGATCCTGCTACAGTGCGCGGACTGATTCGAGCTGGACAAGGTGTTGCTTTTATTCCGGCTGTCTCGTGGGAAGGATCGACAGGACCGGATATTTCGCTTGTTCCTATCCATACACCTGTCTGTCAGCGCACGATTGGTATCTCATGGCGTGGAGATCATTATTTGTCTCGTGCTGCACTCGTATTTCGTGAATTTACGATTGAATTTTTTGCCAATGCTTCTGATCCTACTACATTGTCTTGAGTCGTCGTCTGCTGTGATGTCGGTAGGGATGATTTGCGAAATAAAGCCATTATTTTTTTGCAAATCCATTCTACGATATACACGATAGCAAAGGAGAAAAAAGCAGTTATTCCAAAAGTTATCAACAGATTCAGACCTAAAGGAATCTCACTAAAATAATCTCCTATCAAAGCCACTGTAAGTTGAAGCGCAAAATAACTGGCGAGATACGCACGAAAAGCATATTTAGCGATAAATTTAAAGTGCTGTAACGATTTGGAGCCTGTGTTGATTAACGATACAGTGAATCCATACACGATAATAATCAATGTAATATTGAATAGCACCATCGACCATTTCAAATAACTGGCATCTAGTAAATTTAGCGTATCCAGTCCGAATGAAAATAATTCATGATTGACCAGTATAAATAGTAATGCACCGACAGGTAATGCCCACCAGCGAATGCGTTCTACTAATGCACGCCATTGCTGATTGTACGTAGAAGCAATCACACCGAGTACTGCATAAATGCCAAACATAAATAACAATCGATCCCACTGAACCCAGCCAGGATGTTCTTGATTATGGAACGCATAAATAGAGTACCATGCAATCAACCCTGCATAGATGATTATGGTAATGATTATTACCCCAATCGTATTCTTTTTATTTTTCAGTAAAAAGAATACCAATCCTGTAAGCAGTGGCAACAACAGATGAATCTGAAACATCATAATCGTATACCAGAGCTGTGGTGCGGCACCGCCAAGTAAAATACCTTTAACAACACTCCAGATCGTTGAATAATGACCTGCATTAAAAGCAATCATATAAACGGCTGTCCAGGCAAGATAAGGCCCTATAATCTCTTTCGTTTTGTGCCATACATAATGAGAATAATGGGTGTCTCTTAACTTCGCCAGATCAAACGCAATCGCAAAAATAAACATAGGTGCTGAAAATTTAACCAGATCGTATAATATGCCAATTTCTATCTTTTGGGCTGTACTATGGTAATGAAGTAACATAACATTTAACATCAATTGCCATATTACAGCACTTACCGCTAACGTCTTCATGATCTCCGGCTCAGTCGCTCCACTTACACGCACAGCAGGAGATGTGGATGACATACTCAAAATGACACCTCCAGTGACCAGCCACAATGTATTGCACATGGCTTAACGGTTCTTTTTGAATAAAATCCTTACGATGAATATGTATCATCAAGCGCTTGAAATCTCATATTCAATTCCCTTACATTTATAATAGTAGAACAGATATACGGCTATGTATAATACAGAACAAGTTATCAGCTTATAACCTATTTGGTATAGAACAAGACATACAAATCATGTTTCAAATCAGGAGGATATTATGATAAGACCCGCTACACCTACAGATGCACCTGTTGTTTTAGAATTAATGTACACCGCTATTGGTGATATCGCCCATGCTTTTACAGGGACAAATAACAAAGAACAATCTCTACTTGCTCTTCGTCCATTGTTTGAGCAAACCGGCAATCGAATCAGTTATGAAAATATATTTGTAGAAGAACGTGAAGATCAAGTGATTGGCTTTGTTCTTGCTTATCATGGCAGTCAGATTGCTTCTCTCGATGCGCCCCTTATCGAACGTGTTCGACAACGTGGACAAGATCCATCAGCTATTATTCCTGAAGCCCGGGAAGACGAATATTATCTCGATTCACTTGCTGTCGATGCGGCTTATCAAGGACAAGGGATCGGAACAGTATTAATTCATGCTTTTGAACAGCAAGCACAGCAATTAGGACATCACAAAGTAATGTTGATTGTTGATAAAGAAAATCCTAAAGCAAGAAAATTATATGAGCGGTTAGGCTATACCAAAGATGGTCAGATCACTGTGAATGGACATGAATTTTATCGGATGATTAAGATAGTGTAGCTATTGTTTGAACATGTACTCCGATGTTTAACCATGTATTAAAGGCTAATTATGTTAAATAATTGAAATTAATAGCTTGGTTAACATGCATAGGAGGATCATCATGGAAAACAAAAAAGCTAGAGAATCTGTTATTTATCAGATTTATCCGCCTAGTTTTATGGATAGCAACAACGATGGTTGGGGAGATCTCAATGGGATTGCTTCGCGGATTCCTTATCTTCATCAACTGGGCATTGATACGATCTGGCTCGGCCCTATTTACGATTCGCCGATGATTGATAATGGCTATGATATCAGAGATTATTATCAGATTGACCCCAAGTATGGCACGATGCAACAATTCGAGTCTTTACTTGATCAGTTACATGATATAGATATGAAGCTAATTATGGATCTGGTCATTAATCATACTTCAGACGAACATCCATGGTTTCAACAATCCAAAAGTGCGAAAGACAATCCTTATCGGGATTACTATATATGGCGACCTGCCAAAAGCGATGGCACCGAGCCGAACAACTGGCGTTCTTTTCAAAGTGAATCGGCTTGGACGTATGATGAGCAGACTGACGAGTATTATCTACATCTATTTGACCGCAAACAACCTGATCTGAACTGGGAACATCCACCATTACGGCAGGAAGTCTACAAAATGATACGCTGGTGGTTAGATAAAGGGATTGATGGTTTTCGTCTGGATGCGATCAATATGATCTCCAAGCATCCTGATCTTCCTGATGCTTCAGAAGAAGATCCACATCCAATCGGACAAAAACTTTATAAAAATGGCCCGCGTATTCATGAGTTTTTGCAAGAGTTACATCGAGAAACGTTTGCTCATTATCCACATATTTTGACGATAGGGGAAGCGCCTTCATTAACGATGGAGCAAGTGTTGGAATATACGTTGCCTGAACGTAAAGAATTGAATATGGTACTGGCAATGGATATGATGCGTATTGGTAAAGATCCTCATGATCCGTGGGATTCAGCTGATTGGTCAGTATTACAGTTAAAAGAATCAGTAGCCAAATGGTATGAACATGTTTTTGCCCGTGGAGAGTATGGTGTGTACTTGAGTACCCATGATCATCCACGTATGATTCCTGATGTGATCGGGCATAATGAACATAATATGACAGCCGCCAAATTAGTAGGCACATTTCTCCATCTTATTCCCGGTGTACCACTAGTGTATCAAGGTGAAGAATTGGGGCTACGTAATACTACTTACGATCGAATTGAAGATTATCGGGATCAAGGAACAATTCATTATTATAACGAAGCGATACAAGAAGGTAAGTCTTCGCAAGAAGTGTTATCTGGTATTCATAAGCGCAGTCGTGATGGTTCACGTTCGCCTATGCCGTGGGATGGAAATCGTGAGAACTTTGGCTTTAGCCCATCTGCCACTACCACACCCTGGATTCCTTTTCCAGCTAAAGAGAATCTAACCCACTTGAGTGTCACTGAACAAGAAGAACAGCGCGGCTCTGTCCTTTCGTATTACCGTCATCTGATTGCGATGCGTAAGCAGTTCCCGATTATGTCGCATGGTTCGTTTACGATGTTATTAAAAGATCATCCAGAAGTGTTTGCTTTTATAAGAGAATGGCAAGGACAACGATGGTTAATTTTATTGAATTTTGCTGATATAGAAGCCGAGATTGATTGGACACAGGAATATAGAGTCTTTCCTACTTCGATGGTCAAAATTCTCGGTAATTATCCTCATAACGCTCATCCTCCTCATCTGGAAGAAGAACATCATATTGATGATCTGCAATATTTGCGCCCTTATGAAGTATTGATTTATCGAATGTAATTACGCCACTCCAACCAACACTTATCATCGAATAAATCAATCTAATGATAAAAAAGACCTTTTTCTTCTGCACAATCAAGCAGATTAGAAAAAGGTCTTTTTAATAAAAATTTGTAGCTTCTAGCTTTTTAAATGTATAAATAATGTTTTATTTATGGAGTTAATGTTTTGGACATTTGATAGTCTGTAATCTGATAGCCTGCTTTTTCGTATACATGGAGCGCTTTAAGATTATGACCGAATACATGCAGTCCTATTTTGACTGCTCCTTCTTGTTTTGCCACCTGATCAAGTGCTTGCATCGTTGCTTGACCATATCCTTTGCCTTGATGTGCCTCATAGATCAAAATATCGTATAAAAAGGCTTGCTTCCCTGCTGGAGCATCACTGATATGTAACCAGATATATCCGATAATCTGCTCACTCGCCACCTCAACAATATGATAAATATAAGCTCCCGGTGTATCTTTTCCCTGAGGCAAATATTTGGCAAAACTTTCTTGGGCTAATCGCTGTGCGTCGGTAGCATCCCATGTACCTGCCAATACTTTTTCAGCAGCATAATCCGCTGCCGATTGATCGCGAAAAGCTTCATATTGCTCCTGATTCATCAATACTAATTCAATCATACAATAGCCTCTTTCTTTTTGCGGTTTTTAAAAATAAGATTAATGATCAACGTAATTACAAACGAACAGGTAAGACTTCCTAGCATAGCGATAGCAAAACCTGCGATATGATTCGATGAGAATGGAGCGGCAAATGCTGGAACATACGCAATCCCACGTACATTCAGTACACCGACTAACAATCCACCTAACCCAGCAGATACAATCGCTCCTCCAAATACCCATTTACTTGCAAACATAAACGGATAAGCCGCTTCTACAAATGTGCCAAAGCCAATATTAATTAGAAATCCGGGTGCGGCTACAGCGGCTGCGCCTTTATCTTGTGGAGCAATAATATTGGCAAGTGTAATCCCTGCGGATACCATCACCAAGCCTGTCATATCGACAGCTCCCAAAAAGCTGTTACCGCTTCGTTCCATTTCTAACAATACGATTGGCAAAATGGCAGCATGGTAGACTCCACCCAAAATAGCAGGCCAGATTAACAATCCAGCAATTAGACCAGCAAGTGCACTATTGGCGGCTACCAGTGTTTCTAATAAATATCGTATCCCTTCACCAGCTTGAGCGGCAAGAGGTGCGATAAAAAAGTACACCACTAACCCTGCTACAAGACCCGATACTCCACCTGCTACTATATTAACGGTTGTGGCAGGAAATCGCCATTCGACACATTTACGAAATAAATAATTGGCTAACAATCCAGCTCCGATCCCGCCAATCAATCCGCCAATAATACCACCATTCACAGACAATACACCGGCTACAATCCCAGCTACAATCGATACTTCATCTAATTCAGCCACTTGCTTAGTGGCAACCACTGCAATAATAACAGGCAATGCCGCAATCATAATATCAAACACTTTACTCAAAGCAGTCAATCCGGGAATCTGACTTGCCGCTAGAATCAACGCCATCGCTATAAAACCCGGTAGTGATGCCAGCATAATCCCTCGAATATTAATACGTGAAAATCCTGTACCTTGCTGTATCCCTTGCCCGCCGGAAGCTTTGCCGATCACCGGACGGTACGACAGACCCCAATACTTGCTCAAAGAAGTAACAAAAGAAACTGCACGCGTACGGTTCGTTGTTCCTGTGGTGCCGGACGTAGAGATCACTTTCAATCCTTTGGTTGCCGCTGCCGCCATCGATGTTCCACCTGTACCTGTAACAGGTAATTGAGCAGTTGCAGCCGCTTCAATCGCTAATCGGTTCGATCCACCAGGGCTTGCACTCATCAAAATCACACCATCGACTTCACCACTAGCAATCATCGCAGCTAATCGCTCATCTTGGGCTACAGCTGCTTGATTGATTTCTTCTAACGTGCCCTCCACACTAATCACCGGACGTTGTTCTTCTTCGTTCCATATGTATAAAGAAGCAGGGGTGGATTCTTTGATATGATCCATAGATGTTTGCGCAGCAATAAATTGGATACCTGCACAATGAAGCTCTGCTGCCTCTAATTGTATCAGTAATTCTTGCAATAGCCCTTCTGGATTTTTGCCACCAAGACTATATAAATTGCCTCCGCTACTCCCTAAGATAATAATATTTTTCATACGATCCTCCCCTGTCTATGTGTTCGATTCTAATTACTATACCTTTTTAACGATTCTGTGGTAAAGCGATAACTCATTAACCCGATATACTTAACCGGAAGTAACCTATTGTAAACGAAAAAAAGATTACTGCTAATATACACAGTAATCTTTTTTCAGTAAATATCTATGCTGTTTGCTTATTCATTATTTCTACTATTATCAATGATTACAGATCATCGCTATCTTTTTTGTCGATAGGTGTGTATTTATCCAACATTTTTTGCTGGAAATCAGCGATATCTTCATAATCTTCTTCAAATTTACGAGATATGCGAATATAGATCGGCAATAGCTCGCGGTAAATGGCAACATGTTCTTTGTATGGTTTGTGCTCATACGTTGTACCGATCATTTTAGACACTTCATCTAAAGAATCGATCCGTTTAAGAGCATACAATCCAAGTACTGCCGCACCCAGACAAGAACTTTCGATGCTTTCAGGAACGACTACTGTCTGATCGAAAATATCAGCCATCATCTGACGCCACAATTCAGAACGTGCAAATCCGCCTGTCGCATGGATTTTTTTCGGTACACCGATTTGCTCTTCTACTGCTAACATTACTGTATACAAATTGAACAAAACGCCTTCCAGTGCCGCGCGAATCATATGTTCTTTTTTATGATGCAATGCAAGTCCGAAGAATGAACCTCTTGCATCTGGATTCCATAATGGAGCGCGTTCCCCTGATAGATACGGATGGAATAGTAGTCCATCTGCGCCAGGATGTACTTTTTCAGCGATACGAGTCAGTACATCATACGCACTAAGTCCAAGACGCTTCGCTGTTTCTACTTCAGAAGCGGCGAATTCATCACGAATCCAGCGGAAAATAATACCACCATTATTTACAGGCCCACCGACGACCCATTTATCTTCAGTAAGTGCATAACAGAAAAAGCGTCCTTTAGGATCGGTTACCGGCTTATCTGTCACTGTACGAATCGCTCCACTGGTTCCGATCGTTACTGCTACAACACCCGGTTCTATCGCATTCACACCTAGATTCGAAAGTACTCCATCACTTGCTCCGAGTACAAATGGAGTGCTTTCGATCAGACCCATTTCAGTCGCATATGTCGCATGTAAGCCATGCATCACATGTGTTGTAGGTACTAATGTAGATAGGTGATCACGCGTAATGCCTGCTGTTTCTAGCGCTTCTTGATCCCAATCGAGTTCCTTCAAATTCATCAAGCCTGTCGCAGAAGCCATCGAATGGTCAGCAACATACTCCCCGAACAATTTTAGGAAAATATATTCTTTAATCGAAATGTATTTGTACGCTGCATTGGCAATTTCTTTGCGATCATGTGTAATCCACATAATTTTGGTCAATGGAGACATCGGGTGAATCGGTGTCCCTGTGCGCATATAAATCTCATGCCCTTTTTTCTCTTTTTGCAATTGACGAGAATACGCTGCACTCCGATTATCCGCCCATGTCATACACTGCGTAATCGGCTTGCCTTCTTTATCCACAACTAACATACTGTGCATCGCTGAGCTGAAAGATACAAATAGAATATCTTCCGGTGCTACACTGCTTTTGTCCATCGTTTGTCTTACAGAATCAATCACTGCACGGAACAATTGATCTGGATCTTGTTCAGCAATGGAAGGTACAGGTGTATGCAAAGGATATTCTGCTCCACCTTGTGCTACAATTTTGCCATCTTCTTCAAATAATACAGCTTTGGTACTGGTTGTTCCGATGTCTACACCGATCATATATTTTGCCGTGCTCATGATCTAACCTACTTTCGCTCTAATTTCCAGAACTTCTTTTCTTATTTAGACTACTACATTCAGTAGCAAAATTAAACCAAACGCCACTAGAGACAATAAGGTCTCCATCACTGTCCATGATTTCAGTGTCTGTGGAACGGTCATATTAAAGAATTCTTTGACCATCCAGAAACCTGCATCATTCACATGAGAAAGGATCAATGAACCTGCACCTGTTGCCAGTACAACCAGCTCAATATTCGCTCCCGGTGTCAAAGCCAGTACAGGCGCAACAATACCTGCTGCGGTTGTCATCGCTACTGTAGCTGATCCTGTCGAGACACGAATCAATGCAGCAACCAGATAAGCAAATACAATTACATTTACATGGGCTGATGTAGCCACTGCGGCGATCGCATCACCGACACCACTATCAATCAATACCTGTTTGAATGCTCCGCCACCACCGATAATCAAAATAATCGAAGCTGTTGGCGCCAGACAATCTCCTGCAAATTTGGATACTTGCTCTTTGGTGAACCCTTGTGCAAATCCAAGAGAGAAAAAGGCAAACACAGTCGCAATAAACATCGCTACAATCTCATTACCAACAAATCGCAAAAATACACTTATACCATGAGTGCTTTGCGGATCTGCAATTTCAGCGATAGATCCTGCTAACATCAGAATAACGGGCATCAGAATCGTCAACATCGTAATACCGAATCCCGGCAACGGTTTGTCTGGACGATCTAATTTATTATTCGTTGTAAATTGCTCTGCCAATCCTTCAGGCGGATGCACGATGATTCGTTTCCCAATAAATGAACCGAATAACGGCCCAGCTACTATCGCTGTAGGAATCCCTACAATCAACGCATAAATAATCGTTTTACCAATACTAGCTCCAAAAGCATCAATAGCAATCATAGGTGCAGGATGCGGAGGCAACAGTCCATGTACAGTCGATAGTCCTGCCAGCATCGGAATCCCGACACGCAATAGCGAAATATTCGTTTTGCGAATTACAGTAAATAAAATAGGAATCAGCAAAATAATACCGACTTCAAAAAAGACCGGCATCCCTACAATAATCCCTACAATCAGCATCGCCCAGGGAATATTTTTCTCCCCGAATCGATTGACCATCGTCGTGGCAATCTGTTCCGCACCACCCGATTCAGCCATCATTTTACCAAGCATGGTACCCAGACCAATAACGATCGCTATCGAACCCAGTGTCCCACCTAGACCACTTTGTACCGATTTGACCACGTCTAGTGGCTCCATCCCGATAATCAATCCCAAAAACAAGGATGCCATGAGCAGAACGACAAATGGATTCCATTTGTACTTCGCAATCATGACAATCAAAATAACAATAGCAACAAGAGCCCATACCAATAGTGTGGTTTCATGGCTCAAACCAAAAATGGAATACATTCATTTTCCTCCTTTTTCTGCTTATGTACATCTTTTCCCAAATAAACCCCTTCTATTATTACCCCAAATTAAAGATTTTTCAAACGATAATGTCATTTTAATTATTTCATGCTCATTTGTGACCGTTTACATTTTCTGAGAATACAGAAAAGAGACAGACTGAGCATACCTTTGCAGATAACACGTATACAACGCAAAAAAAGCTGTTAGCACATCATCGTTAGATGTGTACTAACAGCTTTTTTATATTTATGAACGAGGACGTGAAGAAGCAGATTCAGCTGTAAAAAAATGGTGTGAAAGACCGTCACTGAGCCCCCGCCAACTAGCGAGCAATGCTGAACATTTCATATGCTTTAACAGCGTACGCAAAATCAGTGTACCTGCTACAATAATGTCTGCACGATCTTTACCAAGATCAAATTGATTAACACGTTCTTCCAGACTAAGCGTTGCTAGCGCTTCTGCATAAAAGAAAATCGTATCCGGATCAATGCGATAAGGATCACTAGCTGGTTTGGATTGACGTTTGCGTTCTCGCTCCATTCTTGCCAGAGCACGAATCCCTCCACCCAGACCGATTAAAGGCAAATCAGGGTGCATTGCTGTCCAGGGATAATCTGCTAATTGCTGATTGATTTTCTGTTCCAACTGCGCTGTTGATTGTTCGCTCCAATGGTCTGTTCCACCATTTTGCATCGTCATATTCACCGCCCCGCAAGGCAATGATGTACTTTGTATTAATTGATTATTTTTGAAATATGAAATCTCTGTACTGCCGCCACCAATATCAACAATAAATCCTTCTGTGACATAAGCTGGCATTGAGCGCATCACACCCAAAAATCCAAAATAAGCTTCTTCTTCACCTGATAATATCTGAACTTTGATATCTGTATGGCTTTCCCAACATGCAATAATATCTTTGGTATTGGTTGATTGTCTGACTGCGGCTGTAGCTACAGCGCGAATCTGACCTGTATGATTGGTTGCACAAATATGCTTAAACTTCTGGAGGATAGGAATAACCGTTCGGATATCTTCCTCAATCATGCTGCCATTCTCATCCCTGCGTACACCGAGTCGAACCGTTTCTTTGGCTTTGTGTATCATACGACAGGTTCCATCTGCACCTGCTTCATAAATGATCAGACGGATTGAGTTTGAACCAATATCAATGACTCCGAGTCGATTCCGGTTTTCGCTCATCTTATATTCGCCATGAACGCGTCCGCTATTCCATTAATCGCCATTAACGAGTTCCTCCTTCTATCTATTTTAGGTGCTGGCTATTCCACATTCTTAACCTCTGTATACATATTTGACTTTGTAACCATCTTGTTCATTTGACACCAGATCTATATTGCCAAATGTTTAGTTGGTTATGATTTTATCAGGAACGGTCTCTCATTTCCATAATTACTCTGTAGAAACCCTATTTATTATCAAAAATAACAACAAATAGCCACTCTTTGTTTATAAAGAAGTAGCTATTTGGAGTCATTACATAACCGGTTCTATTTCAAATTGCGGATCGCCGCTTTTAATTAATACTTTGATCGCGTCTTGATTGGTATTTACGAAAATATAACGATCGGTATCGACATCTTTGGCTTGCCAGTCTTTCAGACGGATAATAAAGCCTACACTGGTCTCCTCAGGGGCTACAATAATTTTGGCAACCGCTCTGCCTTCTTCGATCCGTTCAAAATCCACCTGTCTGTGACCTAAAATCGGCCCCCATACCCACAGATTCCAACCTTTGTAATCTTGATTCGGACGCTCGTATTCCACTTCAATACTGCGAGGAATATAAGGTAACACTTCTACCAACCACTGTGCAGTCGCTTTGCCACAAGAAGCAGTAATCTTCGCTGTACCCGGACGAATACCACGTACCAATCCATCTTTGTTAACACGAATAATTCGTTTGTCGCTGGAATCCCAATATACTTTCGGGCGAGCAATAGGACGACTGTATTGATCTAGCACTTCCGCTTTTAACGGAATGCGTTTGCCACCATACACCTGATGTTCTCCATGCAAATGAATCATATGTGGCACCAAAGTCTCCACATGTAACAAAAGCGTACTTTTCACACTGCCACAAGAAGCACAGATTGTACTGTCTCCTTCGTGTAGAGCAATAATCTGTCCATTTTCACGAACGATAATATTTTGCTCATTGGAAGAACGGAACACTACAGCTTCTGCTTCAAAAATACGTCCCCGTTGATCGCGCGGAGTTACTTTGAGTTGTAACTTTTCACCTGGCTCCATAATACTTGGCGTATAATCCCACTCCAAGCTAGCTGCTACTGGAATATATTGATCTTCTTCATCGTACAATACCATCATAGATAGCTGTGGAACGATCACTTCTTGACCGACTACACTTGCTAATGGATGAATACCGGCTTGGTTCTCATTAACAACGATTTGCCATGGACTGACCGATGCTGGCAAAGACACGGTCTGATCATGAGTACTAGCGTTATAAATGACTATAATTCGGTTCCATTTATCACCATGCGCATATTCTCCCAGTTGAAACGCAACCACTTGCTTATCACTACGCAATACTTTTAAATGTTTTTCGACATCTTCTCGTTGATCCATACGAAAAGCAGGATGAGAGCGCCTTAACTGAATTAGACCTTGATAATAATCAAACACAGGACGGAAACGATGTTTATTTTTCCAGCGTAATCCATTGATCACATCAGGGCTACGATAACTATTATGATCGCCAAATTTGGTACGTAACATTTCATCACCAGCATGGATAAATGGAATCCCCTGACTGGTTAACACAATACCATTAGCTAATAAAGAGCGACGAACCCAATCATTCGATAATACATGTTCAGGATCGATATATTTGTAAGGCTCTGCCGCTTGTACTGCTTCTTCTACACTGCTTCCATCGGCTAATTGACCGTTATCCATATGCAGGAATGAAAGTGCATCATCTTGCCCGTAAGTGCGTACAAGCTTGTCCCATAGATTCAAATTATCATGAGCAGTCACATAGTTGACCGTTTCACTAGGATGATCGGTAAAGTCTCCGATAGCGCCATAAATGCCTTTGACAACATCGCCTTCTACGCCAAATGATCCTGTAGCAAATCCCTGTGTATCTCCATCGCTATCGCCTTTGATCGCTTCACGGAAATTATCATTAAATACAGCAAATCCTTTACCGCGTTGAGAGCCTTTCAATGTCTGTTGTGGAAGAAGTGACCAACCACCTGTCCACGGCTCTCCATAGATCAATATACAAGGGTCTACATCACGACGTAGCTCTTGTGTCAATTGAGTAACTGTATCTGTATCGATCAAGCCCATCAAGTCAAAGCGGAATCCATCCAGATGATATTCATTCGCCCAGTAACGTAATGAGTCTTTGATATATTTGCGTACCATTGGACGCTCTGTTGCAATCTCGTTACCAACACCAGAACCATTGGTTAATTGACCTTTTTCATCAGTGCGGTAGAAATATCCCGGAACCAAACGATCAAAAGGCCCATCATCTACAGAATACGTATGGTTATATACCACATCCATAACTACACGCAGACCTTGGGCATGCAATGCTTGAATCAGACGCTTAAATTCACGAATACGTGATGTTGGATCTGTAGGATCGGTCGCATAAGCACCTTCAGGCACATTATAATGCTGTGGATCATAGCCCCAATTGTATTTGATTTGAGTAGACTCAGGATCTTGTACTTTTAATTCATTGACTGTATGAAAATCAGCAATCGGCAATAAATGAACGTGAGTCACACCCAGTTCTTTAAGATGATCGATACCGATAGAATTGCCATGTTCATCTTGCAGACCTTTTTCAGTAAAAGCAAGATATTGACCTTTATGCTTCATACGTGAAGATTCATCAATAGAGAAATCACGCACATGCAATTCGTAGATCACCGCATCAGTAACACTGGACATACGAGGTTTGATATCATTTTCCCATCCTTCAGGATTGGTTGTCTGTAGATCTACAATAGCCGTACGTTGCCCGTTCGGAGACACTGCGCGAGCATAAGGATCAACAGCGTATTGAACAGAACCGTCAGCAAATGTAGCACGGTACATATAATACTGACCTGCAAGATCACCGTATTGCACACATTGCCATACGCCGCCTTCTTCTGCTTTCATTTTATGAGCTTCACCTGTTGTATGATCATGGACAAGACCATCTTCATCATACACACCCATATCTGTATATAACATTAGATCCATTTGAATTGCATCAGGTGCCCAAAGTTTGAATATACTTTGCTGAGGCGTATAGTGCAGTCCAAGATCATCTATATCGTAAAAGTAGTCAGCGGCTACGTCTAAGTTTCGAATTAAAGAATGATTCATTTTATCTAACATTATATTCACCACCATATTTTAGGTTAACAATGAGCATCAATGCTCATCTTCACTTCATACCATCAAGCTTTACTAACAAGTCTAGTATTTATTTACAAATGCTTATAATAATAGTATCGGAAATTTTGTCGAATTGTTGAAGGTTTGATGGAACTTTAGTCCTATGTCATGGGGGTTTTTGTAATATTCAAAACGTGCAATCGTTGGCACAAATATTTAATGAATATCATACCGACTATTATTATTTATCCGATTAGCGATTGTATAGTTGGAAAAGCGGAGGTTGTATTGCATATCGTGTGTTTATTATTTACCTCAATAACTTGCTTTTGAATACAAAAAAGGATAACAATTCCTAAACCCTATCTCTGCTACCTATGATAATACCATGATAGCAGTCTCAACAATGCACTTGTTAAAACTGCTACTACATCGATATGTTCAACCACTTTATCGCAGCAAACTATTATTGAGCTGTCAAAATAATCGGGCCATCTGCTGTAATCGCTATAGTATGTTCATACTGAGCAGACCATCCTCCATCGGCTGTGCGTGCTGTCCAGCCATCAGCATCAATCGTCATCCGATACGTGCTTTCATTAATCATCGGTTCAATCGTAAATACCATACCTTCTTTTAGACGTGTACCTTTGCCCGGTTTGCCTGTATGGGTAAAGTTAGGTTCTTCATGAAGATCACGTCCGATGCCATGACCCAATAGATCACGTACCACATGGAATCCATTACTTTCGGCATGATGTTGTAGCGGAGCCATCGCATCTCCTAGACGATTGCCTACGATAGCATGTTCTATTCCGATATAAAGACATTCTTTGGTAATACGCATTAGCTTTTCAGCTTCTGGCGAAATGTTACCGACTGCATAACACCATGCAGAATCGCCTAGCCAACCATTATATTCAGCAACGATATCGATTTTGGCAATATCGCCTTCTTGTAAAGGCGTACGATTTGGAAAGCCATGAGCGATTACATCATTAACCGATGCACAAGTCTCATATTCAAACCCATTATATCCATTGGTGAATTGTTTACCACCTAATTTGGTAATATGCTTTTTGACAAATTCATTAATTTCCATCGTTGTAATTCCCGGTTGAATCAGCTTGGCAATTTCACGATGACAATCTGCTACGATCTGACTAGCTGTTTTCATTTCTTCTATTTCTTGAGGTGATTTCAGTATGATCATTGATCGGCTTCCTTTCCACAAGCTATTTCCTTTGGGCATCTGCCCCAAATACATATTATCTCTGTATAACTGATATGGTTCCTCATACATATTACCGTCAACTGTATATTTGAGCAACCTACCGGGCGGGTCATATCATGCTAGCAATCAGTTGTTGTTTGCTGAAATAGACCAAAACACCTGATAATCATTAGACGCATTATCAGGTGTTAGGTTGCATCTATACAGTTAACGTTTTAACCTCTGTTACTTGGCTTCTATACGTTTGCCTACAATCGCCAAATGACGTTCTACATCGTCCAAAATAGCAACACGTGGCAAATGTCCCCAATCTTCAAATCCAAATTTACGCAACAAATTCAGACTTGGATCATTATGAGCAAAAACAAAACCAAGCAGCGTATGTATATGCATTGCTGGAGCTTGCTCAATCGCATAAGAGACTAATTTGCTACCGATACCTTTTCCTTGATAATCGTTGTGTACATATACACTTAGCTCTACCGTACCGTTATAAGCAGGTCGCCCGTAAAATGTCTGTAGACTTGCCCAACCTGCAATCTGTCCATCTTGCCACAGCACCCACAATGGACGACGATCAGGAACATGTTCATCGAACCATGCTTGTCGGCTTTCTACTGTTACAGGTTCTGTATCCGCAGTAGCCAACCTTGCAGGAATAGAAGAATTGTAGATATCGACAATAGCAGGTAAATCTTCTTGTCTAGCTATTTCTATCGTGTAAGGTAAATGTTGATCACTCATTTAATCTGCCTCCTTGTATAAAAACAAATGTAAAGATCAGCGTGATTGACGAAAGATTACGTGATGGATTAACGAACAAATGTGTTTTTGACACGTACAGAACGCATAAAGTAGAAAATCCAAGCAACCAGCGTAGCAATACCAAAAATGCTACTAATTGTTGGTGATATACCTACCTTTGGAATCAACAACAATGTCACAACGCTTACAGCGATTTGGAATAAGCAGTATGCAATCATAACACGTGGCAAGAATTTTTTACGTTTGTAAAAGAACACTAGATTAGTAATCATCCACAGAAACGAAATAATGGATAAGACAATTCCCATAATCATCACCAACATAAAGTTGTTGCCATAAACAGAAAATACACTATTAGTCATACCAGGTACTACCGCATCAAACTGCCCTGGATTATTGTGCATCCAGATTAAAAATATGTAACTAGGAATAGTAAACATAAAAGCAATAAGTACATAATACATATACACTTGAAAACAAGCTAACCAGCCGCCTAATCCTTGCAAAGGTGGTTGCATATACGGCGGGTATGGTGGCATTCCTCCATATTGCTGTTGAGGTGGAGCTTGATACGGATTCTGCTGAACGTCATTAGGATTCGGCGGATATTCGTTACTCATTCGGTATCATCATCCTTTCTTTTTTTGTTCTGATTATAACAGATATCAGATGATTCTATTGTACCAGTAGATGATAGATCATGTAAGACAGATCGCATAACAGATTGGAACGATTAGACCTGATACTGTCTGTGACCGAAATTGCTTTCTTATTACTCTTGCAAGCCCACCTGCTCTTTACTCCATTCCCAGAAACGAAGCGCTTCTGCATCATCCAGTGCTTTGGGCTTGAGCTTATGGATCTTTTGGCGATAATAATACAGTCCTGAATGTTGAGCTACAGAAGAATCATCTACAAGGAAAATAGCCGTTTCTGCGCCTTGCTCGGGTGTCTGGAAAAAAGGAAGATACGCTACTCCAGCCAAAATGTGCTTACCAAATCCGGTATCCCGATCTACTCCAATATTAGTCGCTACTGCTCCAGGATGCAGACAATTGATCGTTACATGAGTATCTTTTAACTTTTCCGCCATAATACGTGTAAAAAAGATATTCGCGATTTTGGATTGAGCGTATGACTTGATGACTGTATATCCGTTGTGTAAATGAGGATCGTCCCAATGAATTTTACCAATCTTATACGCCCCTGAACTGACAACAACGATTCGTCCTTGAGGGGAAGCTTTGAGTGCATCTAACAGCAAATGAGTCAGCAAAAAATGACCGAGATGATTAACCCCGATACTCATTTCAAATCCATCTTCTGTTTCTTGACGCTTCAAATTAACAACCCCTGCATTGTTAAGTAAAACATCCAACCGATCATATTTCTGATTAAATTGTTCTGCAAATTCACGAATATGTTGCAGTGACCCTAGATCACATTTCATCAGTGTAATCTGATCAGAACCACTTTTTTCACGTGCTTCTTGTAATGCTTTTTGTCCACGTTCTTCATTGCGACAGCCCATAATAACTTCATAGCCACGCTTGGCTAATTCTATAGTAGAAGCAAGTCCCATGCCGGAATTGGCACCTGTAATCAATACACGTTTTGTATTCATGATGTTCCTCCTGTAAGTGATTCTTTTCTTGTTAATAAACCAGTCCATCTATTTCTACTCATCTGCTGATTAGTAATAACATCGAATCGTGGAAATGACATACCAAAAAACTGTAACTACACCTCATTGACTACTCTGTCTGAGCAGAATAGAACAAGACGTAATTACAGTTTTTTGGTATCTAGCATTTTTTGTTACCTAGCATTATAGAATCGTTTTGATAAACATTTCGTTATCGCTGATCATTTATTTGTTTATGCAACAAATGATTTACTGCTTTAATTTGGCATACGCTTCTTCGTATTCTTTGATCAATTGATCACCACCGGCAGTACGCCAGCTTGTAATCGCTTGTTGCCAGCCAGCATCATCTAACTCACCCATAATGTATTTGGTCTGTGCATCACTAATCATCTGGTCTAGCTCTTGTCCGCGCTCTGTATAGATATCCGATACTAGATTGTATGCAGGATTAGAGATAGCATACTTGCGATCATCTTTTGATAATTTTACTCCTTTGGTTCCAAGTTCGGTATCGACCAATTCAGGTACATGATAACCTTCAATATTTAGCAAATTATCACGATAAGGCTTCACATCTCGTTGATATCCATCGAAATCGATAAATTCTGTTTTGCCGTCTGCTGTTTTTTTGTAATGTTTGCCTTCGATCCCGCGTAACTGCAATGTACTTGTAGGCTCGTCCATCAGTTTATCGAGTGTACCTAATAATTCTTTCAGTTGTGCTTCGTCTTGGACGGTCGCTTTGGGGAAAGCTAGAAAACCAAAGTTACCGGGTTCACCTGCAATACGAATTCCTTCTGGTCCGACAAATGGAGAAATATCAACCACTCCATCCGGTACTGCGGCTGTTAATAATTGTTGTGTACTTTTTCCATTGGTTGCTACGCCATTTAGTTTCATACCAATTCTACCGGATGCCATCATTTTATCGGCTTCTGTAGAATCCAGTGAAGGGAAGTCAGCATTGATTAATTTTTCAGCATAAAGACGATGCATCATTTGTAACACTTCTGTATATTGCGGTGTGATAAATTCAGGCGTGAATTTCCCATTTTCATCTACTCCCCAGCGATTAACGCCACCTAGACTGACTGCAATCCGGGTCAGAGGAGCTTGAGAACCTTCGGTATATGTTTTGAATAGTGGAAAAGCATACGTATCGTTTTTGCCATTACCGTCAGGATCTTTAGTCGCTATCGCTTTAGCGGCATTGTACCAATCATCTATACTTTTGGGCACTCCTAATTTCAATGTATCAAACCAGTCTTTGCGGTATACGATAGCAGCACGCCCTATATCGCGGAAATTCGGAACGCCGTACAATTTACCATCGACCGTGATATTGCTGTAATACTCAGGATCTTGAGCCGCTAGATTCGGATAGTCTTTAAGATAAGGGCCAATCTCCCAAAATTGATCTGAACGAATCGCACCCACTGTTGTTGGAATATAATTCAGACGCATAATATGAGGCAAATTGCCTGAAGCGATCATCACATTGACTTTATCGTTAAACGCAGAGCTGGGAATCCATTGAATATCCAAATCTTTGCCGATATGCTTTTCCAGTCCTGTCTCTACATCATTTCCAGTTTTGGGAATATCGCCGACTTGCATGAGTGAAATACGTACGGTTGAAGAATCCGCTGTTGCCGCTCCTGAATCGCTGTTCCCACAACCTGTTAATCCCAAAGCCAATACAGCAGTAAGTGTCCAACAAGCAGTTTGTTTAACCACAAATTTCATTATTATTTCCTCCCGATCATTATGGTATGAACATGGTTATTTGCTTTGCTTTTGTTGTTGCTGTTCTTTGTAGGAGCTTGCGTATTCTTGCATCACTTTGTCGCCGCCGGATGTTTTCCACAGTTCCACTTGTTGTTGCCAGCCGTTTTCGTCAATTTTGCCCATAATATACTTGGTTTGTGCATCATTAATCATTTGATCGAGATCCCCACCGCGTTCTTCATATGTTGGTGAATACAACGTCAATGCTGGATTCGGAATAGCATACTGTGTAATTTCTTTTGCCATCGCTACTCCTTTTTCACCAATTTTGGTATCTTTTTGCGCAGGCACATTATATCCTTCTACCAGTGGCAAATTATCACGATAAGGCTTCACTTCACGTTGAAAAGCAGCAAAATCGGTCATTTCTACCCGTCCATCCTCTAACTTTTTATAATGCTTTCCATCGACTCCACGCAATAACAGTGTAGACATTTCAGGGTCCATTAATTTATCCAAAAAAGACAACAGCGCTTTGAGGTCTTCTTCTGTAGGCACAGAGACTTTAGGAAATACCAGAATACCTGCATTACCGGATTGAGCAGGTACACGATAACCGTCCGGCCCTTCTAATTTGGCAAGATCGACTTCGGCATCAGGTACATTTTCTTGTAAACGTTCAAGCTGACTTTTGGCGGTCTGTGCCACAGCGATCTTCATACCGGTTAGACCGGAATCGAATTTCTTATCTGCTTCGGTAGAATCAAATACTGCAAAATCTTGATTGATCAATTGCTCATCATATAGACGCTTGAGTAGATCCATTACACCTTTATATTCAGCAGTCATGAATTCTGGGGTAAACGAACCATCATCTTCCACTTTCCACTTATTCGGTGCTCCTAGACTAACAGCCAGACGTGTTGTAAATGAATACTCGCCTTCGTTATATTTTTTGAACAACATCATGCCATACGTATCTTTTTTCCCATTTCCATCAGGGTCATTTAATGTTAACGCTTTCACATCGTTGTACCAGTCTTCTGTACTTTTCGGTACATCTAGCTTGAGCTTTTTAAACCAATCCGAGCGGTAGAGCAATGTCGCACGGGCAATATCGGAAAAGCGAGGTACGCCATAGATTTTGCCATCGACTTTGACATTATCGTAAAATACATCTGCTTGTGCCGCTAAGTTGGGATAATCTTTGAGATAAGGCCCGACTTCCCAGAATACATCGTTACGCATCGCATTGGTAACAGCAGGTGTGTAATTCACTTTTAAAATATCAGGCATATCTCCTGAAGCGATCATGACATTGATCTTGTCATCATATGCCGAGTTCGGTATCCATTGAACGTCTAATTTTTTGCCGGTGTATTTTTCGATTTGTGTTTGAATCGGGTTGCCTGCGGAAGGAATATCGCCTACTTGAGAAATTGCCATCGTGATCGTATCATCGACCGATGCTCCTTGAGATCCTTTGCTTCCACATGCACTCAGTACAGTAGATGTTGCTAATACAAGGCACATTAAAACTGCTGTTTGCTTTTTCATAAATGATTATCTCCTTTCGTTGAGGGGGTTGTGGAGGGCTGCGGGGGAGATGGTTCTTGCAGTCGCTGGTAAGACCGGGATATCTTGATTTGACCGCTGGCGGTCGATATCCCAGTCTTAAAGGCGACTTTCAGAATCCATCTCCCCCTCCGCCTAGCACAATTGGGTGGGTAGTGGCAGAAAAGATGTAAAGATATAAAGATTTTAAGATCGTTTTAATGGATTTGAGTTTTGAGTTTTTGAAAATTAGGGATTAGGGACTTGAGTTTTAAAGTTTTAAATATTTAAGGATTTAAGGATTTAAGGATTTAAGGATTTAAGGATTTAAGGATTTAATAATTATTGTAGTGCGAGTTGAGATGGTTTTTTAGCATGTGATATAGGTGTTATTGGGTTTGGTAATGATTTTTTGGTGCGACACTTGTTGTAGGTCGTTAGTGTAATGGTTAGTGATGGACATGTATGGGTGTGATGTTTGGTTATTGAATTAAATGGTGAGAATAAGGATTTGGTTCATTTTACTTATTTAAGTTATTTTAAATTACGTTATTAAGTTCTTATGGATTATGGATAGAATTTAGCCTTTGACTGATCCTAGAAGTGCGCCTTTGGCGAAATGTTTTTGTAGAAATGGGTAGACCATTAAGATAGGCAATGTTGAGAATACGATAACTGCCATTCGAATCGTAAGTGGCTGGATATCGGCTTCTTCGATGCTGGTGTCTCCGATTCGGCTTTGAGCTAGAATAACAATTTCGCGTAGCCACACTTGTACAGGCCATTTGTCGCTATCGTTGATATACAGAATAGCGCTGAAGAAGCTATTCCAGTGAGCTACCGAGTAGAACAATGCGAATGTTGCCATGGCTGGTAGCGATAACGGTAGCACGATACGGAAAAGGATTGACACGTCGTTACATCCATCGATTTTGGCGGCATCTTCCAGTCCGTCAGGGATTTGTTGGAAAAAGTTTTTGAGTACAATCAAATTAAAAGCACTGATCGCACCTGGAATCATTAGCGACCATAATGTATCGGTCAAATGAAGAGAATTGACAACAAAGTACGTCGGAATCATACCGCCACTAAATAACATGGTGAACAATACGCCGAGCATAATGTACTTTCTGCCTCGCAAATAAGGTCGTGATAACGGGTACGCCATCAATGTGGTCAGCAGTAAATTAATAAATGTGCCGAGCACTGTAATATAGATCGATACCCATAAGCTATTCAGTAGTGTAGATGTAGAGAAAATATAGCGATACGCAGCAAGCGAGAATTCTTTCGGAAAAAGAATGAATCCCCCTTTAGCGACTTCTGCCGGACTGGTAAATGATACAGCAGTGATATAGATAAAAGGCAATACCGTTACAATCCCTAACAATAACAACAAAGTATGATTGGTATAATCAAATAGCCGATTTCCTAATGTACGATCTTGTTTCATGATGTTGTCTCCTTCCGAACGATAGATAACTTTAGAATGCATAACATCGTTTGCAAAAGATTGTTTATACTATTTGATTTCTTTCTACAAAGAATAGATAAATCAATAAATACCTTCTTCTCCGCATTTTTTCGCTAACTGATTCGCTCCGACCACTAACAGCAAGCCAATCACTGATTTGAACAATCCAACAGCAGCACTATAGCTATACTGCGCTTGCGTCATTCCTTTTACATAGACATACGTATCAAAGACTTCACCCACATCCCGATTTGTGGAAGTCAACATTAAGAAAATTTGTTCGAATCCGGTATCCAAAAAAGTACCCAGACGCAAAATAAGTAAAATGATGATCGTACTGCGGATAGCAGGTAAAGTAATATGCCATAACTGTCTCCAGCGGCTTGCTCCATCCATTCGTGCAGCTTCATACAATTGAGTATCTACACCTGACAACGCCGCTAGAAAAATAATTGTTCCCCAACCTACTTCTTTCCAGATCGATTGCGAAATAATCATCGTACGGAACCAGCCTGGCTCAAGTAAAAATGCTATTTTTTGACCGGTGATCGCAAAGATTAATTCGTTTAAAATTCCGCCTTCTGTCGTAAAGATCATATAAAATACACCGACAACAACAACCCATGACACAAAATGCGGTACATAGATTAATGTTTGTACAAATCGTTTAAATCGTTCTGTCACGACTTCATTTAACATCAACGATACAATAATAGGTAAAGGGAAAAAGAAAATAATATTGTATAACGCCAGAATAAATGTATTGCGAAATAACATCCAAAACTGCGGTTCACTGAAAAAGCGTTCAAAGTGCTTGAATCCTACCCAGTTACTTTCCCATATTCCGCGGTACGGAACATAATCTTGAAATGCCATCACAATGCCGTACATCGGTACATACTTGAATATGACAAAATAAATAATCCCGGGTAACAACATAATGTATAACCAACGATTTTTGTAAAATTCCCTCCATGACATATTCGCTTGGCTTTCTTTTGTACGTATACGTGTAGATGATTTGACTGATTTGGCTTCCATCCTTCACCCTCCTTGAAAGCGTTAACATTTGTATAGACTTATTGTCGCTTCCAGAAGGATAACAGGCTATCATCCAATTTTAGCTTTATATGTAAAAAAAGAAGCTAATCCTTGCTGTATCAGGGTTTTAGCTTCTTTTTTTCGAGAAAGAATAACCTTTTATTAACCTCTATATATGCTAGATTCAACTACAATATTCTTATATTAACTTCCGACTGCGATGTTCTTCTCGATATTTACCAGGTGTAGTGCCGACAATTTTACGGAAAATACGAATAAATGCAGTCGTGTTACTATAGCTTAATCTTTCTGCAATATCGGCAATTCGCCAATCTGTCGTTTCTAACCACTTCTTCGCCTGATTCATCCGATATTCAGCTACATAATCACTGAACTTAATCCCTGTTTCTTTTTTGAATACACGACTCAAATACACGGGATGGAAATTAAGCTGTTCTGCACACATTTCTAATGACAAATCTTGCTCATATCGCTGATGAATCATCTGGATCATCTGATCGGCAATATTCATATATTGAGACTCTGCCTGACTTTGCAAAAACTGCTGTAACGGCTCAAATAATGAGTGTGTAAACCACTGCCTGATTTCTTCTACCGTCTGCAATTCTAGCAATTTATGAAGCGATGCTTTTTTGCCTAATACACTATTTACGGTTCCACCTTTTTGTTGCACAATCTCATAGACACGAGCCGCTAATTGAGTGAGCAACACCGGATAATCGCGAAAATGAATTTCTTTTTCCATCACATGAGTAATATACTCATCAAAATAAAGAGGTGTCTGCTCGTAATCGCCATTTTGGAGCGATTGAATCACCCGATCTTCTAACTGCTTGAGCTGAGTATACACAGCCACTTCCATAGAAGTACTATGATCGATATCTTCAAAATGGATAATTAATTTGTTCCCCAGACTCATTCGTTGCTTGAGCGCTTCTAATCCTTCTCCATACGCATCAGGAGCACCTTGATAATGTTCAAAAGGACGACTAATCCCGATACTCACCGATAACGACAAATAGTCTTGAACCTGTGTACGCACCCGTTCTGCTTGAGCATGATACCATAAGGTCGCATCTTCATTGTCTACAGGTTCTACCAGAATACTGACTTGAGATTGTTCTATCAATACAGGGCTAAATCGATGCTCTGCCGAAATCAATTCAGACACCATATTATTAATAGCAAATAGAAGCAGTTCACGATCCGTCTCTTCATAACGTGTTCCTTGTACTGTATCAATCTGTAATACCAATACCGCCATAGAATGCACAGGTTTAGGGAATCCATAGATTTGGCGACGACGTTCAAATTCATTAGCTGGAATCTGCCCACTAATCAGCTTGATAACCGATAATTCACGTAACTGCGGGATTTGCTCTCGAATCTGCTCTTCAAGCTCTTTTCCTGTTAAGCGCATCCGCTCTACTTGTTCACCAATATACGCAAATTCATCTTGTCGCTTCACAGACTTTTTGTCATATCCAGTGAGTGAATTGCTTTTGCCAAATGGAAACCGTAGCTGCCTGATCGTTGTAGACGATTGCTCTGCGTTCAGTCCTGCCTGATAATCTGCTGAATCTCCTGCTCCCAACAACTGCATTAATTTGGAGACAGGGGAATACATACGCCGACTGCTAAGAAAAGCTAACAAAGCCGTTAATAATAACATCGCTACACAGACACTAATTGTCAAAATCGCTATTTTTCGCGTCTGGGACGTAATCTGTCCTATTGATACCACAGATACATACACCCATCCATTTAATGTGGACGAAGAATAAGTTACGCCTACTTCTTTGCCTTCACTTTTCCAATTAAAAAATCCTTGTCGTTCCCCTTGTTCCACATGTTTAAACACTTCATTCTGCAAGCCTGGATATTGCGTATTCTGACCACTATCTAGAAATTCTTGTTGATATTGATCAAATACATAGATTTGTCCAAGACGAGTACTGCTGGTGACCCAGTTATCAATCTCATCATTAGCAATATCTAAAACTAACAATCCACGTGGCTCACCGGTTGAAGGCAATAATGGAATTTTGAACACCATACTGACTACTTTGGTTTTCTTTTGGGAAGAGATCGAGGTTAATTCATTTTCAGTCATCATATCTATATTTGACGTATATCCGTTATTAGCGATAGAAGTATCTGTTACCCAGAACATACTATTTCGATTGTGTCGATACGAGCGAAGCACAGCTTGATCGTCTGCATCAGACACCTGGCTAAATGATGTTCCCGATACCACCCAATTGTGTTCAAAGTTAATTAACCGTATTTGATCCAGCGATGTAATCGTTTGCAAATTATTAAAGCCTGTTGTTAAATTTCGTATTTTTTCAAAGTCTCCTGATTGTAACGGCTGTTTCATCGTTTCCGTCACTAATGGAGAATTAACATATTGCACTGCCGATAACTGTAACGTTTTGAGCACCTGATCTACACGTAATTGAGTCTCATTTAATAACTGTGCATTCCCATCCTGTACTTTTTGTTCCACATCGCCGGCTGCTAATGTATACGAAAATATTCCGATAACCAGTACAGGCAGTGAGCCCAATATCACCATAATCAAAAATAAACGATATAGATATTTTGACAACAATCTCCCCTCCAGATGTAGTCATCCCTATATAGAAGTGCAGTGCACATTTCGTACAAGATGGTACTATTGAATCTATGTAAAAAAATTCTATTTCTGCTTTATTTAATCATTCTATCGTATTATGCAGATTCCTCCAACCTAAAATTACAAAACATCCATATATAACAAAAAAGACTGATCGCCTGCTAGGCTTTCAGTCTTAATCTTGTTACAATACAAATAACTAGATGGTTTCTACTTATTTTGTATGTATTCACTTTTTTTAGAACTTAGTCTTGTGCATGTTCAGCATATGCTTCTGCACTTAATAGACTGGATAAAGCTTCATCCAGATTACCACTAACTTTCACTTCTACCATCCAGCCACGTCCGTAAGGATCAGAGTTTACCAGTTCAGGTTCTGTTTCTAATTCAGGATTGAAATTAGTAATTGTTCCTGTGACCGGACTAAAAAGATCAGATACGGTTTTAACCGATTCAATCGTACCAATTACAGCTTCAGAAGCAACTTCTGCACCTGATTGTGGCAATTCAACAAACACGATATCTCCTAGCTGATGTTGAGCAAAATCAGTAATCCCGATACGAACAGTATCATCACTAATGCGTTCTACCCATTCATGTTCTGCACTGTACAGCAATTGATCTTTAATCTCACTCATTGTTCATTCCTCCGGTTCATGGTTGTAATGTCTTCATGCACACAAGCGTATAGCAAGGCAGATTATACTGTCAATACTCTTGACATTGCTTTTTGAATCAAGTATTAATATAATATACATACATTCATTGCTGTTTCAATACTTAATGTTCGGAAATACATAACATCATATGTAGCGAATGAAAGTACAGGGAGAGACTGTTCAGAATCATGACAGCGCCGAAGGAGTAAGCCAGTAATGGTGAATCTCTCAGGTAAAAGGGACCTGTACCGGACGCAGCTCTGGAGAGAATTGGCATTATTCGGTCACCGACGATATCCGAATGATTACGCCCAATCACCCAAGGGGAAACTTGTTGCTTCTGACGTATTTAGAAGTGCAAGGTAACTCTCAGGTATCAAGGACAGGGAGAAAAAGAAATAGTTCAGGTATACGACCTGCTTATTTCCTTTTCTCTCTGTCTTTTTTTGTTGAGCTTTTAAGGTGTTGTGACCTTTTGTCTATTTCGCAACATATTGATAATCTTACTTTTTCGCCACAATACTAATTTGATGAGGTGACGATGATGACAACAGAATTGAAACGTACGCCTATTTTCCCTCTTTATGCTCAATCCGGTTCACCACGTTGTATCGACTTTGGCGGTTGGGAATTGCCTGTTCAATTTACAGGGATTCAAAAAGAACATGAAGCTGTACGTGAACAAGCAGGGTTATTCGATGTTTCTCATATGGGTGAAGTGATCATTTCAGGTGAAGGTTCACTTGCTTATCTACAGCAATTATTAACCAACGATGCTTCTCGTCTGCAAGATGGACAAGCTCAATACACACTGATGTGCTATCCAACAGGCGGTGTAGTCGATGATCTACTTGTATACCGTCTAGGCGAAGAACATTATATGCTTGTGATCAATGCTTCGAATATTGATAAAGATATCGATTGGATGAAGCAGTCTTTACCTGCTCATGTCACACTTGAAAATATTTCAGAACAAACAGCATTAATTGCTCTGCAAGGTCCTCAAGCAGTTGCTATTTTACAAGCGGCTACGCAAAGCGATCGTTATGCTGAACTAGCAGGATTTTCTTTTATCGACAAAGCTGAAATCTTTGGTGTTCATGCTCTAATTTCTCGTACAGGTTATACCGGTGAAGATGGATATGAATTGTATGTATCTGCTACAGATGCTCCGGTGATCTGGGAACAACTGCTACAAGTTGGAGAACCACTTGGCTTGATCCCTTGTGGACTTGGCGCGCGTGATACACTTCGCTTTGAAGCTCGCCTGCCACTGTATGGTCAAGAGCTATCCGCAGATATTTCTCCGCTGGAAGCTGGACTTGGTTACTTTGTCAAATTAGACAAAGAAAACTTTACAGGTAAAGATGCATTAGTGGCGCAAAAAGAAAAAGGATTAGCTCGTAAATTGGTTGGTGTCGAAATGATTGATCGTGGTATTCCTCGTCCTCACTATCCTGTATATCGGGATGGCCGACAAATCGGCGAAGTGACTACAGGAACTCAATCTCCTACACTCAAGCGTAACCTTGGACTTGCTTTAATTGAAGCTGATAGTGCTGCTCTAGGAACACCGATAGAACTTGAGATTCGCGGTAAAATGCTCAAAGCTGAAGTGATCAAAGCCCCTTTCTACAAACGAGCATCTGCTGTCACTAAATAAAATCACAAGGCGACTGATATGTTGCCCCAAAGGAGTCTACCTTTATGAAATCGCATCGTTATATTCCCATGACCCCACAGAATGAAGCTGAAATGTTAGAGGTGGTGGGTGCTTCTTCGATAGAGGATTTATTTACAGATATTCCGGCATCCCTTCGCTATCAAGGTACAATGCCGATGTCTGACATGCTAGATGAGTATACACTTACTCGTCATATGTCCAGTCTTGCGGGTCAAAATGCAGATACAGATCGGTATACCAGTTTTCTTGGTGCAGGCTTATATGATCATCATTTGCCTTCTGTGATCAATCATGTGATTTCTCGCTCTGAATTTTATACAGCTTATACTCCATATCAACCAGAGATCAGTCAGGGTGAACTACAAGCGATTTTTGAATTTCAATCTTATATTTGTGAATTAACAGGAATGGCTGTTGCCAATGCAAGTATGTATGATGGTGCAACTGCTCTCGCTGAAGCGGCTTCTCTTGCAGCATCTGCTACAGGACGCAAAAAGATTATTGCTCTTTCGACGATTCATCCCGAGTCCCGCGGTGTTGTGCGCAGTTATGCTCGCGGCTTGAATCTGGATGTAGTGGAAGTTCCTTATGGAGATGGAGTTACCGATATTCAAGTTCTTGCTGAAGCGATCGATGAACAGACAGCTGTAGTGCTTGTTCAATCCCCTAACTTTTTTGGCGGTATTGAAGCGATTCAAGCAGCGGCTGACCTAGCACATGCCAAAGGTGCTTTGCTAGTAGTGAGTACGAATCCAATTTCACTTGGACTACTTGAATCTCCAGGTAAGCTTGGAGCTGATATCGTTGTTGGTGATGCACAGCCACTCGGAATCTCGATGTCATTAGGTGGCCCTACTTGTGGATTCTTCGCTGTTGCTCAACCGTTAATGCGCCGTATGCCAGGACGCATTGTTGGACAGACCAAAGATATCGATGGTAAACGTGGTTTTGTATTAACATTGCAGACTCGTGAGCAACATATTCGTCGTGACAAAGCGACTTCGAATATTTGTTCTAATCAAGCATTGCTTGCGCTATGTGCATCGGTGTATCTATCTGTGATGGGTAGACAAGGTATGGTAGATGTCGCTGATCTGAATTTGCAAAAAGCACATTATGCTGCACAAACACTATCTGCGATTCCTAATGTAACATTAGCGTTCCAATCTCCTTTTTTCAATGAGTTCGTGCTTGCTTTACCAGAAGGCACTTCGGTCGCTGATATCAATACTCAATTGTTAGCAAAAGGCATGATTGGTGGTTATGATCTAAGCTTGTCTTACCCTGAATTGTCCGGTCATATCTTATTCGCAGTCACAGAGAAACGTACCAAAGCAGAGATCGATCTATTGGCAACTGAACTGGAGGCAATCCTATGACAAACGAAACTGTAGTCCATGAGACCGTTACTTCTGTACAAGGCGCTGTTGTTACTGAAAAAGCTTTGATTTTTGAATTGAGTCAACCGGGTCGAATCGGTTATTCTTTACCAGAGTGTGATGTTCCTCGGATCGATGTATCTCAATTGATTCCGCAGGAAATGCTTCGTCAAGAAGAACCTGCTTTACCTGAAGTGTATGAAGTCGATGTGATTCGTCATTATACCGAATTGTCCCGTCGTAACTTTGGCGTCGATAACGGATTCTATCCACTGGGTTCTTGTACGATGAAATACAATCCTAAAGTCAATGAAGATGTAGCACGATATGCTGGATTTGCCAAAATTCATCCGTATCAACCAGAACAAAGTATTCAAGGTGCACTTGAACTGATGCATACATTGCAAAAAGACCTTGCTGCTTTAACAGGTATGGATGCTGTGACTCTACAACCTGCTGCTGGTGCTCATGGAGAATGGACAGGTCTGATGATGATTCGTGCGTATCATGAAAAACGTGGCGAGCATCGTACCAAAGTGATCGTGCCTGATTCTTCGCATGGTACGAATCCTGCGAGCGCAACAGTGGCCGGATTCCAGACGATTACGATTCCTTCGACTCCAGAAGGTTTGGTTGATCTCGATGCACTTCGTGCTGCTGTTGGATCGGATACCGCTGCTCTCATGCTGACGAACCCGAATACACTCGGTCTTTTTGAAAAGCAAATCAGTGAAGTAGCTCAAATCGTCCATGAAGCTGGTGGATTACTATATTATGATGGTGCCAACTCCAATGCGATTATGGGAATTACTCGTCCAGGTGATATGGGCTTCGATGTGGTTCATTTGAATTTACACAAAACAATGAGTACACCGCATGGTGGCGGAGGTCCTGGTGCAGGTCCTGTAGGGGTGAAAAGCAGATTGCTTCCTTTCTTACCTGAACCTGTAGTCGAAAAATTAGAAGATGGTACATTTACTCTTCGTAGCGGTTCGCCTGATTCGATCGGTCGTGTCAAAGCATACTATGGTAACTTTGGGATTCTTGTTCGTGCGTATACGTATATTCGTAGCTATGGCCCAGAAGGTCTACGTAGAGTATCTGAATGTGCTGTGCTGAATGCGAACTATATGATGCACTGTCTTAAAGATCATTATGAAATGCCTTATACAAGCGTATGTAAGCATGAATTCGTAATGTCGGGTAAAGGGCTCAAGCAGTATGGTATTCGTACACTGGATGTTGCCAAACGATTACTTGATTTCGGGTACCATCCACCTACTGTCTACTTCCCGTTGAATGTGGAAGAATGTATTATGATCGAACCTACCGAGACCGAAAGTAAAGAAACACTAGATGCTTTTATTGATACGATGATTCAGATCGCTGGCGAAGCGAAAGACAATCCAGAATTGTTACTGAATGCTCCTTATGGAACAGCAGTCAGACGTTTGGATGAAACGACAGCAGCTCGTAAACCAGTATTGAACTGTGCTTGTAACTAAGTTCAATTCAGATTTTATTTTATGGTTGTATGAATCACTTATAGACATTGCTAGTTGATCACTTTCAATTCTATTTATGGATACGATCATAGCTCAAATCTACAATATCCAAAAAAAGACTTTGCTGATTATAGCAGAGTCTTTTTTGGATCCATCTATTGCATTTTATTTATTCTAAAAGAACTATACATTATTTCACAGCAATAAAATTTATTCTATAGTCATAAAAAAAGCTGATTTCTCTATAAAGAGAAACCAGCTAAAAGTGAATGTTGGGAAAACTATTTGTTCAAACGAAAGTTATTTAGCTATGCAAAAATCACTTTGTTTGAACAGATTCGTGCTTATAATGCCAAGCACGTAACGGAAGAAAATATTAAGCGTGGATTGCTTGTACCAGTTCAACCACTTGCTCAGCTGTTTGCATATCCAAAGCTTTAGCAGCTAATTCTTGCATATCTGCTTTAGACAATTTAGCTAATTGGCTACGTGCTGGAAGAATAGAGCTTGCGCTCATACTGAACTCATCCAGACCTAGACCAAGTAGTAATGGAATTGCTGTAGCGTCGCCAGCCATTTCACCACACATGCCTGTCCATTTACCTTCTTTGTGAGCTGCATCGATAACCATTTTAACCAAACGCAAGATAGAAGGATTGTATGGTTGATACAGGTAAGATACCCGTTCATTCATACGATCTGCTGCCATTGTGTATTGGATCAAATCGTTTGTACCGATACTGAAGAAGTCCACTTCTTTAGCAAATTGGTCAGCAAGTACTGCTGTAGAAGGAATTTCAACCATGATGCCAAGTTGGATGTTCTCAGAAACAGCAACACCTTCAGCAACCAGTTTTTCTTTTTCTTCTAACAATACTGCTTTTGCTTCACGGAATTCCATCAATGTTGCGATCATCGGGAACATAATACGTAGGTCACCATATACACTTGCTCTAAGCAATGCACGTAGTTGAGTACGGAAAATGTCTTGACGATCTAGACAAAGACGAATTGCACGGAATCCAAGGAATGGATTCATTTCTTTTGGAAGAACAAGGTAAGGTAGTTCTTTGTCGCCACCAATATCTAGTGTACGAACAACAACTGGTTTACCCGCCATTTTTTCCAAAACCGTTTTGTACGCATTGAATTGCACATCTTCAGAAGGCAATTCATCGCGACCCATGTATAAGAATTCTGTACGGTATAGACCTACGCCTTCGCCGCCATTATCCAATACACCAGCCACATCGTTTGGCGTGCCAATATTAGCAGCCAATTCAACATGTACACCATCTTTGGAAACTGTTACTTCATCACGCAATTTGCGCCATTCAGTAACTTGAGCTTCATACGCTGCACCTTTAGCACGGTACTCAGCAAGAGTTGCTTCATCAGGGTTAACGATAACATTACCTTCAAGACCATCAACGATAACGATATCCCCATTTTGAATAACTTCCATTACTTCTTTTGTACCGACTACTGCTGGAATTTCCAACGAGCGAGCCATAATTGCGGAGTGAGAAGTACGTCCGCCAATATTTGTAGTGAAGCCTTTAACAAAATTACGATCCAATTGAGCTGTATCCGAAGGAGTCAAATCTTCTGCAATAATAACCACTTCTTCACGAATCTCAGCAGGACTTTGGAAGTTTACACCCATCAAGTGATTCAAGATACGCTTGCTTACATCTCTCATATCAGCAGCGCGTTCTTGAAGATAAGTGCTCTTCATATTTTCAAACATGGTTACGAATTGAGCAGCAACTTCATTTAGTGCGAACTCAGCATTAACCATTTCAATAGAAATTTTATCTTTTACAGGGCTAATCAATTCAGGATCGTTCAGAATCAACAAATGTGATTCGAAAATCTCTGCTTTTTTAGCGCCCATTTCTTGTAACGTACGTTCTTTGATCGCCTCAAGTTCAGTTTTGGAAATTTCCAGCGCTGACTCAAGTTTAGCCAATTCCGCATCTGTATCGCTAATCGAGCGTTTGGTAATCTCGTATTCAGGATGTTCTAGACGGAATGCTTTGGCAATGGCGATGCCCGAAGACGCCGCGATTCCCAAAATATTAGCCATTGATTTCGCCTAGCCCTTCATTCACCATAACGTCAGTCAAAGCTTTCAATGCTGCATCTTCTTCTGCACCTTGTGTAGAAAGAACGATAACGTCACCTTGCTCAAGACCTAGAGACAATACTCCAAGGATTGATTTCAAAGTTACTTTTTTACCTTTAGCTTCTGCAAAAGATTCTGTAGAAGCAAATTTGTTAGCAGCTGTTACCAATGCTGTTGCTGGGCGTGCGTGGATACCATCTTCGTCAACGATTTTGAATGTTTTTTCCATTATAAAATTCACTCGCTTTCTTCATCATAGTAGGATAGTAAAAATAAATCATAACTAACTAATAACTAGATCATCCCTTATATTGTACAGCATTATAAAGCATGATGCACGTCTCAAAACAATTATTTTCGACTTTTTTCAGCAATCGCTAACATTATTCAGCAATATCCTGCAAATTCATGGTGTTTTTAGAAAAAATAAATCATTTTCTAAGTCTTGCTTACAATGCAGCTTAATAACAAAACTATAAGCATTTTGTAAGTTAAAGACGATAAGGATAGATTATTGCTGTAGCAAACATCATGTCGACCCTTATCGCACTTTAACTTACAAGTACGTATAGTTTGTTATTTTATATTCTTTTGAGATTCATTGCAAAAGTCGAAATGAATAACATTACTTGATTGTAACGATATTGCCTTCTCCTGTTTTCACATTACCTGTTTTGTGCAATGTTACTGTAGCACCTTCTGGTAAGTTAGAGAAAATGATCGGAGTGATAATCGATGGTGCATTAGCTTTTACATACTCCAGATCCACTTCAAGGATTGGTTGTCCAGCCATAACATCATCGCCTTCTGCAACCAATACAGTGAAACCTTGACCTTTCAATTTAACTGTATTTACGCCTACATGCACAAGAATTTCTTTACCGGCTTCAGACATAATACCGATCGCATGTTTACTAGGGAATACGTTAAATACTTTACCATTAACCGGTGAAGAGATCGTTCCGTTTGTTGGTAATACAGCGAATCCATCACCTGTCATTTTTTGTGAAAATACAGGATCTGGTACTTCACTAATATCCATCAATTCACCATCAGCAGGAGCTACGATTACTTCTTCTGCCAAAATGTTTACTTGATTCTCTGCTGTTCCTTCTGCTGGAACAGAGTCTACTGTAACTGGTGTTGGGCGTGGAGTACGTCCTGCAATAATATCTTGCATTTGTGATTTGATCGTATCAGAACGTGTTCCGAAAATCGCCTGCACATTATTACCCACTTCTAGGACACCGGAAGCGCCTAAAGATTTCAAACGATCTTTATTTACATTTTTAGGTTCTTTAACTTGAATACGTAGACGAGTAATACAAGCATCTAGACTTGAAATATTTTCTTGTCCACCAAATGCTTCAAGAATATTATGTGGCAATTCGTCTTTGCTATTACCACCACTACCTACTTCACTATCATCACCTGCCGGCGTATCTTCACGACCTGGTGTTTTCAAGTTGAATTTGCGAATCGCAAAGCGGAATCCGAAGTAGTAGATAACTGCTAGTACTAGACCGACGATGATAACATCCCACCATGCAGTACGGTTAGGAATAACGCCGAACAGGATAAAGTCAATCAGACCACCTGAGAAGGTCATACCAATTTTAACGCCTAGAATTTGCATAGTCATGAAAGAAAGACCAGCGAAGATTGCATGAATACCGAACAATACTGGTGCTACGAACAAGAATGAGAATTCAAGCGGTTCAGTAATACCTGTTAAGAACGAAGTCAATGCTGCGGAACCCATAATACCTGCAACGTATTTTTTGTGTTGTGGTTTGGATTCATGGTAGATCGCAAGTGCAGCAGCTGGAAGACCGAACATCATGAACGGGAATTTACCAGTCATAAATGTACCTGCTGTAAATGGAACACCATCACGAAGTTGCGCCATAAAGATTTTTTGGTCACCACGTACATATTGTCCTGCTTTATTTACATATTCACCAAATTCATACCAGAATGGTGAGTAGAAAATGTGATGTAGACCGAAAGGAATCAATGAACGTTCAATCACACCGAAAATAAATGCAGTTAATGTTGGGTTCGATTCAACCATACTGTGAGAAACAGTGTTCAAGAATGATTGGATTGGAGGCCATACAAGAACCATTACCAGACCCAAAATCAACGAAGTAATAGCTGTCATAATTGGTACAAAACGTTTACCTGCAAAGAATCCAAGATATGAAGGCAATTCAATACGGAAGAAACGTTTGTACATCGTTGCGGCTAGAATACCGACGATAATACCGCCGAATACGCCTGTTTGTAAGGTAGGAATACCAAGTACAGAAGCTACTGAGAAGTCACCTTTACCGACCATATCAGCTGTAACGCCCATCACTGTACCCATTGTTACGTTCATGATCAGATAACCGATAATGGCTGCGAGCCCGGCTACCCCTTCTCCTCCTGCAAGACCGACGGCTACCCCGACGGCAAAGAGTAGAGATAAGTTATCAAAAACAATTTGTCCGGAGTTCATCATTACTGTTGCAGTAATTTGAACCCAGTGTGCATTTAATGCAGGAATATACTGCAAAAAGTCAGGGTTAACCAGCATGTTACCAAAACCAAGCAACAAACCTGCTGCTGGCAAGATTGCCACTGGAAGCATCAATGCTCTACCTACTTTTTGCAAAACGCCAAACAGACGTCTAAACAATACCGCCACTTCCCCTCGAATAGTATAAATAGTATATTGTTGCTTCAACAAATTAAAGCGGAAAGCCACAAAAAAAGGCACGAGTGAACAACGCATCTGATAGGATAAGGATCTCGGTACATAAGGATAGACTACCCCTGTGTGCTTACAGCCTTACATCAAATACTTTGTTAACTCATGCCTGATCGAATCAGTAACACGTTAAAAAATCCGCTATTCATTTGTTGATTACGTTCTGAATTATAGCACCCACTTTTTAAATCTGCAAGCCTTTTCAATAAAAAAGGTTAAATCGATTTTGAATCTATTCTTGCGTACTTTCCTCTTCTTCTTCACGCTTCTCGACAAACCGTTGTAAATGCATGGTCAGGTAGCTTACTTCTGCTTTATAGACCGGTCGGCGTAATCGTTTTTCCATCATCTTTGTTAATTTCCATGATAACGAATACACTTCGGGATATTCCATTTTGAGCATTTCTTCTAAGCGATGAGTAGCGGCTACTTTCTCACCTCTACGGATACGTTCGATTGCAAATCGCAAATGAGTAAGTAAACGCGAATAATCCAGCGTATCTCCTGTAATCGAAATTTTGAGACTATCTTCGATAACTTTGACCATATCGGCAATCAGACGAGAATCGGCTTTGATCGCTGTGATATGTTGGTCGGTTAGTGCACTATAAATATGCAGTGCTACAAAACCAATCTCATCTTCTTCTAAAGCTACACCTAGCTTGTCATGAATTATTTCTAACGCATGAGCAGCTAATTTATATTCTAACGGATACATTTCTCGCGTCTCATATAGAAAAGGATTCTGAATCGTCATCCCTTGCTCAGCACGCTTAATTGCAAATGCAATATGATCGGTTAAAGCAATATGAATATGTTCATTCAGTGGAGTCTTACTTTCAGAATTAATATAATAAATAATTTCGTTAATGACTTCGATAATACGCTCGTCGATCTGAACTGCGAGTTGCTTGTATTGTTCCTGTTCTTGCTCATTGGTTAAAATAAACATCTTCTCGACAACATCCAAAGGAATCACATCACGCGCTTTACGGTTAAAGCCGATTCCTTTACCGATCACCACAACTTCTTCATACTGAGGATGATCAGCAATAATAACGTTATTATTCAGCACTTTAGCCACAAGTAGGCTGCTCACATTTGCACCCCTTTTACGATCACCTTCATCCCGTAAAGTTACCAAAAATTCACCATCTAGTCAATACAATCTACTCGTTAGTTATGTATACAAAGAAGACGACAAATCCTTGATGAATAAGGATTTGTCGTCTCTGCATCATTGAAAGCAAGTTTGCTTTATAGCATGATTGTTACATATAAATCTTCCATTATCATTCTTGTTCACTGGAAATTCCGATTCCTGTGGATGTTGTTTCACGATCTTGATCGTGTGAGCTTTGAGTTGGAAGTGTCAATATAGCTTCAGAACGGGCTGTCTGTTGGGGATGATTATTTGCATTTACGCCAGCCGTAGTGTTAGAAGTACTAGATTGAGCTTGCTGAGATTTGCCACCTGCAAATCCTTTAATTAATTCTTCTATATCGAGTCCCGATACACTTTTCAACATTTCTGGAGCGGTCGCCATCAGTTCTGTCACATAGTTACTGACTCTTGTTGCTCCGCCGCCTTCTCCTTTACCTGTATCCACTACAGTTAATTTATCAATCGCACCGATTGGTTCTGCAATTTTACCTGCTAATTCAGGGAGCATTTTGGCAACCAGATCAAGTATAGCGGCTTGTCCATAATTTTCGAATGCTTCTGCTAATTTCTGCTTCGCTTCGGCTTCAGCAAGACCGCGTAGACGAATCACTTCAGCTTCCGCTGTACCTTTAGCACGTTCAGCATCGGCTTCCGCTTGTCCGGCTAGACGTTGTTGTTCAGCAGAAGCTTTAGCTTCTGTTTCTATCGAGTATTGATGAGCTTCTGCTTGACGCATTTTGCGAGCTTTTTCCGCTTCGGCTGCTTGTTCCACCGAGAAGCGATCTGCTTCGGCTTTTTTCTTCACTTCTGCATCATAGTATTTCTCACGTACTGTAATTTCTCGTTCTTGTAGATCTATTTCACGCTCTTTACGAACCAACTCGATCTTCATTTGCTCTTCCATCATAATCTGTTTGGCTTTGGCTTCTTGAATATGATAGGCCTGATCGGCTTCGGCTCTTGCAGTATCTTGATCTTTTTTAAATGAAGCTACTTTTAATTCTTTTTCTTTGGAAGCTTCAGCTATATTGGTATCTCTAAGCAACTCTGCTTTTTGCCCGGCTTCTTCTGCCAGTGCTTTCTGTACTCTAGAATCTCGAACAGCTTCGGCTTCAGCGATTTCTGCATCTCTTTTCACTGCTGCGATTCGAGGTTTACCAAGCGACTCCAGATATCCATGCTTATCGCGTATATCTTTAATTGTAAATGAGACGATTTGTAGACCCATCTTTTTTAGATCACGAGCAGCGACACTTTGTACTTCTTGTGCAAATCGATCACGATTCCGATACACTTCTTCTACGGTCATCGAACCCATAATCGAACGCAGATGTCCTTCCAATACTTCTTGGGCTTCGGCTTGTAACGCTTGAATGGGCTTACCCATAAATTGTTCTGCTGCTGTAGCCACATCTTCTACAGAACTACCGATTTTGATAATAGCTACTCCATCGGCAAGTACAGGAACGCCTTGTTCGGTGTACACTTCAGGCGTTGTTACATCCAGTTTGTGCGATAACAACGATAGAAATTCAGACTTTTGAAACACAGGTAAAATAAATGCACCACCACCGCGTACAATCTTAATTTTGCGCCCTGCTCCATCATCTGAGATATTACGGCTTCCGAGAAAAGAACCGGTGACCACCATTGCTTCGTCTGTACTTACTGTTTTGTACCTTGCCCAGAATGTAATACCAAGTACGATCAATACTACAATCACAATCGCAGGTACAACAATCATTTCGTTCAAAAATGCCATAATCCTCGCCCCTTTTGGTTTGATATAGGCTTGCTTGCCAAAAAGCTGTTATACTGCTCTCACACTACTATTCCTTATAATGCATCTTCTAAAAGCGATATACCTAATGTTCCTTCTTTTTCTTCTACGATCACTACCCGCATACCGGCGGCAATAGCACAACGATCGAAACTGTATGCAATATGTAACGTGTTGCCACCTGTAAGCTTAATCATGACCTCACCGTATCCTACTTGAGGAATCGGGATAGTCACTTCTCCTATACGACCAATCATTTCTTGAATCGAATAACTTGTCGATACTTCACTATGTTCCATCGGTTTGACATAGACAAAAAATACAAACATTCCTCCGACAACAGCAATCAAAAGTGCAAGCAGTATAACAGCGACAGGAGCGAAAGAACTGTAACGTATTAACATGATTCCTGCTCCACCGAACAACGTAACAGCCGCCGCTAAAATAACAGGCTTAAACAGATCAAATCCAGGCAGATCTATACCGCCTAACACATCACCAAGCAAGTCACCGAATAACAGACTGAACAATGCGTACAAAGCACCGGTGATCAAACAAATCCAAAATAGCGTTTCCATTTCTGTTCGCTCCTTTCTTTGATTTGACGGAAAAAGGCGATATTCAGCCCTTTTCCACCATTTTTTGGCGTTATATCTATATTTACGTATTATTGGTAAGGAAAGTTTCATTTTTTTACGATATAGACAAAAAAAGCTGTTTATTCCTTATCATGACTGACAGGAATAAACAGCTCGAACATGTATGATTGTATTAATAAATGGAGAAATTATAGAGACATGCTATAGATTTTACGCACATCTTCTGCTTCTAACTTGTTAAAGTTACCAAATGCGCCAAATTTCATTGCTTTGTCTACCATTACATCGATTTGGCTATCATCGATTTCATAATCTGCTAGACGGCTAGGTGCATCGATTGAAGTCCAGAAGTCGCGCAATGCTTGAATACCTTCATTTGCTACTTCTTCATCGCTTTTACCTGTTGGATCTACATTGAATACATTCACTGCTAATTTAGCAAAACGAGCAGGATTCACTTGCAAGTTGTGTTGCATCCAGTTAGGGAACAAGATCGCTAGTCCACCACCATGAGGGATATCATAGACAGCCGATACAGCATGCTCAATATTATGAGTCGCCCAGTCTCCGTTGTAACCCATATTCACTACACCATTCAATGCCATTGTACCTGCGTACATTACAGTTGAACGTAATTCAAAGTTTTGTAGGTCATTGATCAATTTAGGTCCAGCGTCAATAACTCCACGTAGAATCGATTCACAGAATCCATCTTGAATATCTGTATTTTTTTCAGCATGGAAATAGTGTTCAAGTACATGAGACATCATATCTACGATACCATAGACTGTTTGATCTTTTGGCAAAGAATATGTGTTTTCTGGATCAAGAATAGAGAATGCTGGGAATGAATACGCACTACCCCAACCTAATTTTTCTTGTGTTTCTGTATTTGTAATCACAGAACCGCTGTTCATTTCTGAACCTGTTGCTGCCATTGTTAATACGGTACCTAGTGGCAATGCATCTGTAGGAGCTGCTTTGCGTTGTGCAAAATCCCACATGTCGCCATCATATTTTGCACCTACAGCAATTGCTTTGGCACAATCCAGTACGCTACCGCCACCAACAGCAAGAATTAGATCAATATTGTTGGATTTGCACAAGTCTACACCTTTGTGTACTGTGCTAAGGCGTGGATTCGGTTCTACGCCAGCAAGTTCAGTTACATTAGCTCCTGCTTCGTTCAAATAACCGATCACTTTGTCATATAGACCTGCACGTTTGATACTACCGCCACCATATACAAGCAATACGTTTTTACCGTAGTTACCTACTTCTCTTTTCAACTTTTCCAGTTGACCTTTACCAAAAATAAGACGGGTTGGATTATAAAATTCAAATGAATTCATTCAAAATGCCTCCTTGGGATATAACGATTAGTAGATAAAGTTATCCTTCTCTACACATATAAAAATACATCTAACACCTAAACTGTAGGATCACTGTTGTAATAAGTTATAAGTAAGTTACCGTTCCTCAGCCCTTTACAATTATATACCTTATACACATAAAAACAAAGTTTTCCGATCAAACTGCTTTTAACATCAATTTGACACAATTATATTTATGAAAACCATAAAAAAATCTACTACCTCTTATCATTACCCAGAGATAGTAGATTGACTAGCATATAATTTAACTTTTTAACACATAATTCATGCGAGTAATAAAACGACGGAACGCTTTGCGTCCTTCATCATTGCGTTTATATACACCTGCATGCTCTAAAATCTCAGCAAACTTCGTACCGACTTCATCTTGAATCGTTAATGTTGCTTGATCGTGATCCAGCTCTGTACCATATGCTTCTACCAAATGTTCAATCCATAACAAGTGTATGGCTAATGGATGGTCAGGTTGTTGTCTGATCATTTCCAATAAGGCGATATCTCCTGTCAAAATAGAAGCAATCTGATCCAATTCTTCTTTCAATCGACCTGGTAAAATCGCTAAGCCCATCACTTCAATTAATCCGATATTTTCACGCTTCAAATGGTGCATCTCAGGATGAGGATGGAAAATACCATCTGGATATTGTTCATTGGTACGGTTATTACGCAGTACAAGATCAATCTCATATTGGCCATCACGACGACGAACAATCGGAGTGACTGTATTGTGACGAACCGGTTCTCCATTTTGGATCGTTGATGCCAGAATATCCACTTCAGCGTCACTGTATTGTTTCCACGCTTCATAGATATCATTAGCTGAATTCAACAATAAAGAAGAATTGTTCGCACGTAGACGCACTACAGACATCGGCCAGTTGACCAATTCTAAAGTAATATCATCATGAACAGTATGACCATATACTTCCTCTACTGCTGCTTGTTCGATCGGGAATGTATGTCGTCCACCCTGAAAATGATCATGTGTTAGAATCGAACCGCCTACGATCGGCAAATCTGCATTAGAGCCAAGGAAATAATGCGGGAATTCATCGACAAAATCGAGCAAACGACGGAATGTATCTTTTGTTAATTTCATCGGTACATGATCATGATGCAGTACGATACAATGTTCGTTGTAATACACATAAGGTGAATACTGGAACAACCATGATTCTCCATTCAATTGTAGCGGAATCACACGTAAATTTTGTCTGGCTGGATGATTGATACGTCCGGCATAACCTACATTTTCGCGACACAACTGACATTTTGGATATGATGGTGGAGGCATTAATTTCGCCAAAGCAATTTCGGCTGACGTCTTCTCAGGCTTAGATAGATTGATCGTCATTTCCATTTCACCATAGGAAGTTGGTTGTTTCCAATATACATTTTTGGAGACACGATCCATCCGAATATAATTAGAATTGATCGACAATTGATAAAATTCACTTGTTGCTGATTCAATGCCTTCACGATCTAATGTATCGAAAAAATCACCTGTTACTTCAGATGGACGAGCCATCAGTAGTCCCATAATTTCTGCGTCCATCAGATCACGGTACGTATCTGTATTTTCAGCTAGTAACCCGATACTATACGCATAATCGATCAACGTATCTAACATGACTTGAGGTTCTGCTGCTGCTTGTCCTTGAGCGACCATATGAATAGCAGGTATATCTGGATTATAAGGCTCATCGAAATGGAATTGTTTTAACAATAGATTCCGTCCGTAATCGATATCTGCACCTTTAATCAATCCTTTATCAAATGCGAACTTAATCAGTTCATCTATCGCAAGTAATGCACTATTTTGTTCTGTTGTACGTTCTACTGGATTACTCATGATCACCATATCCTTGTGGATGAGATTCGTGCCATTGCCATGCACCACTGATAATATCTTCTAATTGATTATAAGAAGGCTTCCAACCTAGTACAGAGCGTGCTTTTTCTGAAGAAGCTACTAATACTGCTGGATCACCACTACGACGTGCTTCAAATTTCACAGGAATATCGCGTCCAGTCACTTTGACCGCTGTCTCAATCACTTGTTTAACCGAGAATCCCTGACCGTTGCCTAGATTGAATACATTGCTTGCACCATCATTGTTCAAATACTCTACCGATTTGATATGAGCATCTGCTAGATCACTTACATGGATATAATCACGTACACATGTGCCATCTTCTGTTGGATAATCTTCACCGAATACCGAGATAAATTCGCGTTGACCTAGCGCTGTCTGTAGTACCAAAGGAACCAAATGAGATTCTGGACGATGATCTTCTCCAATTTTGCCACTGATATGTGCACCTGCGGCATTGAAGTAACGCAATGCTACATAACGAATACCATGTACTTTATCGAACCAATTCATCATGCGTTCCATCATTAACTTGGTTTCACCGTACACGTTAGCCGGTTCTGTACGATCGCTTTCTTCAATAGGTACTTTTTCCGGTTCGCCATACGTTGCCGCTGTTGAAGAAAATACGATTTTTTTCACGCCTGCTTGTTGCATAGCATCTAGTAGACACATGGCTCCGTAGACATTGTTATCATAATATTTGAAAGGATTCTGCATACTTTCGCCTACTAATGAGCTGGCTGCAAAGTGAATGACTGCTGTAATTTCATTTTCTGCAAAAATACGTGCTAGCAATTCTTTATCACGTAGATCACCTTCATACAATGTACCACCTAACAGTGCTTCACGATGCCCTGTCAATAAATTATCAATCACCACTACTTCTTCTCCACGCTCTAATAAATCTGCTACCGTATGCGATCCGATATAACCTGCTCCACCTGTTACTAATATTGCCATTTCATTCGCCTCCTAATAGTAGTATATCCGCTGATGTCTAGTGTAACGCTCTTTTGTGAAGAGCATATAAACAACAGATTTGCACAATACATTGATTTGAGAAAAGCTGATACTGATCTATATGTAGATCATAATGAGCAGTATCGATGTGACCTTATGTCTTTAATGACTAATTATGATTATACTGAATAAATATACATTTTGCGCAGTGTTATCCAATAAAAGATACTCTTTTCGCCTTTATTTGCTTTAAAAAATATGTTTTTGAATCTTTAGCTTGAACTAAGTATACTATATGAATATCATAAGATGTAATGAATAGATGTGTGATCTATATGGACAAATGTGACTTCGGCTTTGGAATAGTCAAAAGGAGTGCTTTGTAATGGCAACCGCCAAAACGTATCAAGTTTCACCTAATCCTATTTTTCATGATCAAGGAGCTTTGTATGTATTGTTTGCTGGAGAAAGTCAGACTGCTCCTGATCATCGACTGGGTCCCAAAATATATGATTATTATTTGCTTCACTATATCGAAAGTGGTCATGGACAATTTATTACTGAAGAACGAACGTATCATCTTTCTAAAGGCGATCTATTTTTGATTCATCCGGGTCAACTGGTTAGTTATATTTCAGATCAAGAGCAACCGTGGCATTATCGCTGGCTTGCTTTTGCCGGACAACATGCGACTCCTTTAGTAGAACAGGTAGGATTCACTCTACATGCTCCGATTGCTCGTTCTGGTGATCAAGAACGAATCGGTGCTTATTTGGAACAATTGCTTGTATCATTCGCCAGTCAAAAAGAAAGCTCTGATCTTGCCGCACTGGGATATCTTCATCTTATTTTGGCAGAGGTCAGTGAATTGATGATGCAACAGTCTGTACTCCCTGGCACGCAATCGATGACCCGTCGTATCGTTAAGCAAATGATTCATTATATGTCCAGTCAATATGCTCATCCTGTATCGATTGAAGATATGTGCAACAGTCTCGGTTATAATCGTGCGTATATGTCTCGCATTTTCAAAAAAGAAACAGGCATGACACCTGTAACCTATCTGCTCAAATTACGAATCGATAAAGCTCGTCAATTATTACGAGAACGTCCGGAGTTATCTACCCAACAGATTGCGGCATCGGTAGGTTTGACAGATGCTCTTTATTTTTCCAAACAGTTCAAACGATTTTATCAAGTGTCGCCTACTGGATATCGAGCTTCTGTTCATCAATACAAACATCAATAACCTAGATAGACGTAGATAGGCTCGTGATAGTGATCATAGGTATACAGAGACTATCATAACCGGGAGGAGACTATGAGATATGAATAAAAAAGAACAAGTACTTACTGATTTTCGAGACTTATTTAGTAAACTGGTCTGGCTAAATAAGCTTAAAATGGAAAGTACTCTTCATGATTATAAGCCTTCTGAAGTACACTGTATCGAATATATTGGTAACCATGCCGATGCAAATGTCACTAAGATGGCAGAGTCTATGTATATGACCAGAGGAGCCATTAGTAAAATCACTAAAAAGCTGATCGACAAACAACTGATCGAAAGCTATCAGAAACCAGATAATAAAAAAGAAATTTATTTCAAACTTACAGCGCAAGGAAGTCAAATCAAACAAGCGCATGATCAATTACATCAAGAATTTGAAGAACGAGATCAAGTCGTATTTGAACAAGTCACCGATGAACAATTTGATCATATGCTTCAATTTATACAACGATACAGTGACCATTTAGATGATGAAATTAAAAAGCTAGATCATAGTCCAAAGTCTGAATAAACAGATACAGTATCAAAATATAGGATCTATCCGAGACAACGACTCTTTCTCAAGAGCAAGTTGTCTTTTTTCTATATTTATTTTTGTTGACAAGGAAACAAAATAATAATATTATAAATTTGTTTCCTAGGAATCAATATAAAATCATAAGGAGAGATGACTATTGGCTACATCTCATCATGCACAACCTATCGAACCATCTGTAAATAAACATGCTTTACGCTTTGGACTGATTTCTGTATTTCTGTGCGGACTTGGATTCAGTATTATAACGCCTGTCGTGCCTTTTTTAGTTCAACCGTATGTCCATTCTTCATCAGAACAAGCGATTATGGTAACACTGTTGATGTCTGTATATGCTCTTTGTGTGTTTCTGGCTGCGCCTGTACTTGGAGCGTTAAGTGATAAATACGGTCGTCGTCCTATTCTGTTATTATGTCTTTTCGGTTCAGCTATCGGATATTTGATTTTTGGTATTGGTGGTGCGTTATGGGTACTGTTTGTAGGGCGTATAATTGAAGGAATCACAGGGGGAAGTATCAGTACAATCTTTGCTTACTTTGCAGACATTATACCTTCACAACAACGAACCAAATATTTTGGATGGTTAGGTGCGATTGTAGGTGTAGCGACTATCATCGGCCCTACATTAGGCGGATTACTCGCTAAATTTGATTATGCATTCCCTTTATACTTTGGAGCTGTTATCACGTTGTTAAATATGTTGTATGGATTCTTTTTTATGCCAGAAAGTCTTGCACAGCAACATCGACAACCAGAGATCACGCTACAAAAGTTAAATCCTTTTTCTCAACTTGCTAGTCTGCTTTCGACGAAATACTTGAGTCGATTATTGATATCTGCTTTTTTACTCTGGATTCCAAATGGATCTTTGCAAGCGATCTTCTCTCAATTAACGATAGATACATTTCAGTGGAAACCTGTATTGATCGGACTGATGTTTTCGATACTTGGTATTCAAGATATTATTTCTCAAGGTCTGATTATGCCCCAACTGTTGAAAAAATACACTGATCAACAAATCGTTACATTTGGTATGATCGCCGAAATTATTGGTTATGGACTGATTGCATTATCAATTGGATTCACATATTATCCTCTTTTTATCGCAGGGCTGTTTGTATTTGGCTGTGGTGATTCTATTTTCGGACCTGCATTTAACGGAATGCTTTCCAAATCTGTCGATGCAAGTGAACAAGGGAGAATTCAAGGAGGAAGTCAATCGATCCAAGCTTTGGCTAGAATGATCGGTCCACTTATTGGAGGTCAATTGTATATTTTACTCGGTCATGCTGCTCCTGCTTGGTTGGGAATTATACTGATTGTATTAGCTATCATGGTTCTACACAAAGGGGTAAAGACTGTACAGCAAAAAGGCTTTGGAACGTAACCACGTTCTAAAGCCTTTTTAACTTAAAAATGAAAAATAATTATATTATTCAAATTCCTACTATACATTACTTATTTTCGTCTGCTTGCAAAATCGAATCGATACGATCCAATTCAGCTTGAGTAAAATCAAGATTGTTTAGTGCAGCTACATTTTCTTCAATCTGAGAAACACGACTTGCACCGATAAGAGCAGACGTTAATTTGCCTCCACGTAATGCCCATGCTAATGCTAATTGAGCTAGACTTTGCCCACGCTCCGAAGCTACTTCGTTAAGAGCTTGTGCTTTGCGAATACTTTCCGGTGTAATCGAATCTTCACTTAAAAAGACAGACGAACCGGCTGCTCGTGAATCTTCAGGTACACCGTTCAGATATTTGCTCGTTAACAATCCTTGTGCTAGTGGACAGAACGCAATACTTCCTGTACCTGTTTCTTCCAGCACATCTTGCAAACCATCTTCGATCCAACGATTAACCATAGAATAATTAGGCTGATGAATAGTTAATGGTGTACCTAATTGTTTTAAGATAGAAGCCGCTTCTCGTGTCTGTTCTGCGGAATAACTAGAGATTCCTGCATACAAAGCTTTACCCGAACGTACAGCATAATCTAATGCCATCATCGTTTCTTCTAAAGGAGTCTCTGGATCAAAACGATGAGAGTAGAAAATATCAACATAATCTAGTTTCATCCGTTTAAGACTCTGATCTAGACTGGATAATAAGTTTTTGCGAGAACCCCATTCTCCATAAGGGCCTGGCCACATATAATAACCGGCTTTGGTCGAAATAATCATCTCATCTCGATAAGCCGCAAGATCTTGCTTCAATACTTGTCCAAATGTTTCTTCTGCCGAACCAGCAGGAGGGCCGTAGTTATTCGCTAGATCAAAATGCGTAATTCCTATATCAAAAGAACGTGTGATCATTTCACGACTGTTCTCATAGACGTTAATTCCGCCAAAATTATGCCACAATCCTAACGAAATCGCTGGTAATTTTAATCCCGAACGACCGCTACGATTGTATTTCATCTCTTCATAACGCTTTTCTGAAGCTACATAGACCACAATAACCCCTACCCTTCTTCAAGCAAAATAGATATATTCACATCTTCCAAATCATAGCGTAAGCGTTACCATTATGCAAATAAATTCATTTCGCTAAACTTATATTAGAGGCGCTGTTGTACTTGCTCCATCACACTGCCCATTGGATCGGTAATCAATAAATCAGCATGACGATCATGACCTGTCGGTGAAGCATTCAGTAATACTGTATGTTGACCACGGAAATAAGAAACCAATCCTGCTGCTGGATACACAGTTAGCGAAGTCCCCCCAATCAACAATAAATCCGCTTGAGATAATACCGCCACTGTCTGCTCTAATACAGCTTGATCCAATGATTCTCCGTATAATACAACATCCGGTCTGATCACTCCTTGATCAATAGGACAACGTGGCACTCCTGATTGAGCCAAAACATCTTCTAATGTATATTGTCGCTTACATGTTGTGCAGTAATTACGATGAATAGAACCATGTAATTCCAACACTTTTTGATTACCTGCCATCTGGTGCAGACCGTCTATATTTTGTGTAATAATAGATAATAATTTGCCTTGCTTTTCTAACAAAGCTAATACATGATGTACCGGATTAGGCTTAGCTTGTGGATGGATTAATTTACTGCGATAAAATTCAAAAAATAACTCTGTTTCTTTTTCAAAAAAAGAACGGCTTAACATTTCTTCAGGCGAATATCCTCTTTTGCCATTTTCACTATATAATCCTTGTGCCGAGCGAAAATCCGGGATACCACTTTCTGTCGATGTTCCTGCTCCACCGAAAAAAACAATTTTTTTGGATTGTTGTATCCATTCTGTTAATTGTTCTATGTTATCCATTATTGTATGCTCCTCTCTGCTTCCTTTTATCTATCTTATTATCATGATTTATTACTTGATTATACTAAGCTGATCATAATGCGTAATAATGATATGAGCATCTGGCAATTCGGTATGAGCTGATTGTTCAGAGGAACTGATACCAATACAACAAGGCACACCCGCATTCTGCCCCATCTGCATATCTGCATTACTATCGCCGATCATTACTGTCTGAGTCGGTGAAATACCCAAACGTTCACAAGCTGTATAGACCAGATCAGGTGCTGGCTTGCTTTGTTGTACTTGATCACTGCCGATAATATGTTCAAAATAACTTTCCAACCCACTCCAACGAAGATGCTTTACCGCTTCAGAAGTCCAATCTGCGGTAATCACTGCAAGTGGAAGCTGTACTGCGCGACATTGTTCTAGAAATGGAAGCAGTCCGGGCAATGGTTGCACCGGATGTTCCTTTTCAATATGTTCTATAGCAATATCACTGAATCGACGAATCTGAGCTATCGCTTGATCCCATGGTGTACCTGTAGCATATAACTGCCATGCTAGTATCGCGGTAGATTCTTCGACAGAAGCCATCGCGAGCGGGCCACAACGGTCATAATCGATCAGATGACCTTCCTGATTATAGCGAGTACCAAATACATGCTCTCGATCTCCTGTAAAAGTATGACCACTTGCTTGCAAATGATTCTCGATCTGGGTCAACATACGTTCAGCCCATGATCCCCATAACTGCATAAAATCAAGCAATGTGCCATCTTTATCAAATAAAAGAGCATCGCAATCCACTTGTTGTGTTCCAATTTGCAAACGTACCATTGACATTTACCCCTTTAGCTACAGGTATCTAGAACGTTTTATCGAAATCCTTACTTTTTGGTGGCAGATTTTGAAGTGGTCGGAATTTCTTTCATCCAGCCAAGAATAGTGTTTACCGTCTGCTTACGTTGCTCGTCTGCATCAATTTGAGCAGGAAGATCATCTTTTTGCTCTCCGTAGCTACCGAATTGAGCATGATTACCACCTTCAATACTATAATAAACCGTTTGTTGCGGTAAAAAAGCACGTGCCGCTTCATACGTATCTTTTTTGAGCAATCCATCGTTAGAAGCAGTAATTGATAGTACAGGGATATCTGTTTTTTGCAAATTTCCTTTTTGCTCTGGATAAGAAGCTAGGAAAAATACACCGGCTATATGATCCAGATGCGCTGCTGCATAACGAGCTGCAAAAACGCCACCTAATGAATGACCACCAATAACAAATTTTTCATCAGGATGGCGATCAATCACAGCTTGCGCTGCATCGGTTTTGAAAAAAGCAAAATTAAACGGCAATTTCATAATGTATACCGTATGCCCACTTTTAGCTAGATCATGAGCGAACACGCTATACGCTTCTGGCTTGACTCTTGCACCCGGATAAAAAATAATGCTATTTCCTTTAGGTTTGGCATTGCTAAATGATATCCATTCTTCTGTATCTTGCACTGCAATCTTGTCAGTTCCAGAGACTAAAGCTTGCTCAGCCTGACTTGTTGGCGTATACGGGGTAAATACATACCATGCCGCCGCTCCTGCTGCAAGAATAAGCACAATAAGAATAACGAGTAGAATTTTACCGATCTTTCCAGCTCGACTGCGCTTACGTGTACTACCATAACTTCCAAATTGATTACGATTCTTTCTAAACATAAATCTGTGAGTCCCCTTCCACATTCATCCTAGCGCTATATAAAGCAACAGCCCGTTTCCTTCGCAGGACAACAGGCTGCTTCTTATGTGATTATATCATGTTAGGGAATCATTGTTTATTTTTAAATAGTCTATCATTTATGCACACGTCTGCATTTTTTATGAAGACTAAACCTTTATTGCTGCTTAGCCTGATAGAAAGCTTCCATATATTGTTCTGCTTTTTGGCGTACCAGACTGTAATCACCTGTTTTGAGTGCTTCTGTCGTTAGATCTGAACCGATTCCTACAGCGACAGCTCCTGCTTTGACCCATTCTCCTAGATTAGCTAAGGATACACCACCGGTAGGCATAATATTGGCTTGAGGCATCGGTCCTTTTAACGTTTTGATAATAGATGGATCATACAGGTTGCCCGGGAATAATTTGACGATATCGACACCAAGTTCAAGCGCATGTTGGATGCCTTCAAGCGTAGTCACCCCTGGTAATACAGGCACACGATATAAGTTGCAGATTTTGACCGTTTCAGGATTCAATGAAGGCCCAACAACAAATTCTGCTCCTGCCATAATTGCAGCGCGTGCTGTCTGTGGTTCTAGTACTGTTCCTGCTCCGATAATCGCAAAGTTTTCTGACGCATCTGCTTTCCAGCTATACATGCGACTTAATTTTTCGATGGCTTTTAATGCACCAGGCACTGTCATTGTAATCTCAATAATTTTGATTCCACCAGCAATGGCTTGTTCTGCCATGGTAAACACTTGATCTGCTGAATCTCCACGTAGCACAGCTACAACGCCGTTATCGACTATTTTTTGAATTAGTTGTAATTTTTTCATCGGTATATGCTCCTTTAGTTTGTAAATTTAGCGTTCGATATGAACTTTGTTGTTCAGCTTCGCTTCTACCTGCTCATGAGTCGGTAATGCTTCCCAATCGCCTACAGCTTGAATCACCATAGAACCATTTAGATTACCCAGACGTACAGCTTCAATCACTTCATACCCGCGTAACAATCCAACAATAAATCCAGCGCAGAATCCATCTCCTGCTCCTACAGTATCTAATACACGTTCTGCTTTGAAATACGGCACTTCTAACTTCTGCCCTTGATCCAACACATAGGTCAAATTAGGTCCGCCTTTGACAATACAGACTGCTGATAATGCATTCAGACGTTCAAAAATCTGTGTTTCATCTTCAGTTTCATACAATAAACTCAGTTCATCCAAACCTGGTAAAAAATAATCACATTGCTCGGCTAAACGCAATAATACAGGACGCGCTTGTTCGATACTCCATAATTTGAGACGCAAATTGGGATCAAAACAGACTTTGACACCTGCACGTCTAGCGATCTCTATCGCTTTCTCTACAGTTGCCAGCCCGGATTCACTAATAGCTGCTGTGATTCCTGTAACATGTAATATTTTAGCTTGGCTGATATACTCTGCGTCCAGATCATCTGGAGTCATCCGACTAGCTGCTGAATGTTTGCGATAATAATGAACCGAAGCATGACCGGATACATTTTCTCGTAACATCAACCCTGTCTGTTCTCCTTCTGCTAGCATTGAGCGAGACACATCTACGCCTTCACCACGAATTGCTTTTTGGATCATACGCCCTAACGGATCAGCGCCAAGACGACCGAACCAACCGACTGTATGCCCTAAGCGAGCAATACCAATCGCTAGATTACTTTCAGCACCGCCAAATGATTTGTGTAGATTGGCAGCGTACTCCAGACCACGAGAGTCATTCGCAGTCATCAACCCCATAGACTCACCGAAAGTGACCACTTCCGGGTAAGTATGCTGATTGTTCATTGTTAAGCCTCCTGAGTGCATCAAATATCATGCGTAATATGTAGCTGGTCATATTTACCATTGTCGCAACCGCTTTCTTTGTTGTCAATGACATAGCTTCATCATATATACACAATTTTAACGATAGATACCGTTTTCAATTGTGAATTAAATCACAATATTAAAAAGTTTTTTGTTTTATTTTTAAAGTAAATTATAAATACCATTGAACACACTCTATGTAAGGTCACTATGGCGACTGGATAGATCATATATATTTAGGAGGAACAACAGATGAATTCGTCAATAAAAACCCATACCTCTACGTTGAATACTATAGGAGAAACGTATTTTTTAAATATACGATTTTTGTTAATTGTATGTGTAGTGGCAGGCAATTTATTAGAGCCACTTATTCAGCAGTCTGTCTGGGCACATACTATCTTTTTATGGATTTTTTCATTTCATATGCCTTTGTTTGTATTGGTAACCGGTTATTTTGCTCGCTTCAATCTACAGGGACCCGCAGGTAGCAAAGTATTACGTCATATTGCTCTTCAATATGTATTATTTCAAAGTATCTATTCTCTACTCGATTATACTATTTTTCGTGTTCCTCATATTACTCATTCTTTTTTTGCTCCTTACTTGTTGCTATGGTTTTTGGCAGGTCATATCGTATGGCGTTTGTTGCTCATTTCGCTACGCACTTTTACATTCAAGCAACAACTTATGATCTCTCTAGCACTTGGATTAGGTGTAGGATTACTTCCTGTAGACGGTGTGTGGCTTGCTTTATCACGAACGTTGATTTATTTTCCTTTCTTTATTGTAGGCTATCATATGAATGTAGATAAAATGATGAGTTTCTTCTATAGTTACCGACACTGGATAGCCATTTTTTCTTTTGCTTTATTAAGCGTAGTGTTTTATATGAATCTTCCGCTTTCGATCGGATGGTTTTATGGAAATCAGACTTTTGTGCAATTAGGTGTAAGTGCAGGTGATGGACTTTTCTATCGGATGTGTATGTACATTCTTCAATGTATCGCTTCGATTGGTTTTCTAGCTATTGTGCCTCTGTATGCTCATTATATAACTGAATTAGGTAGACGAACATTATATGTGTTTTTGTTACATGGTCTTTTAGTCAGAGCTATCGAAACGACAGGAATCTTACATCATCTGAATACACCTGTAGAAATCATAATCCTGTTGATCTTTGCTGTACTGGTGGCTGTAGTATTAGCTCAACCGCAGGTCAAATACTGGACTTCAAAATTGGTGGAACCTTCTATTCCTCAGCCGTTCTACTCTATGATTCATTATGTTCAAAGACATACTTTATTTCAAAAATAATAACGGTCTATAACAGGGAAAATAAGGATGATTTTATAGCTTAATCTTATATTTTTTTCCAACTCATTCCTTATTTTTCGTTTCACTATAAATGAGACGGGTAAGTAACGGATAAGTATACATGGCGTTCCATGCTTACACTTATATGAATAAGGAGTGATTTGGTGATGGCACAGAATAACAACAACGGCAAAATGAGTCGTGAAGAAGCAGGTCGTATGGGTGGCCAGGCAACCTCCAAAAAACATAACAAACAATTTTATCAACAGATCGGCAAAAAAGGCGGGGAAGCTACTTCTGAGTCTCATGACAAAGAATTTTATCAAGAAATTGGTAAAAAAGGTGGCGAAGCTACTTCCGAATCTCACGACAAAGACTTTTATAGAGAAATAGGTAAAAAAGGCGGCAGTCGTTAATACCATAAAAAGCAGACTTTTCCATTAATGGTGGAATGTCTGCTTTTTTTTCGCATTTCTTTTGCATTTTATTTTGTTTTACTACAGATTTAATATATATTCGCTAGAAAAAAGCTAACACATATGATAGACTCTATAGAAAACTTCCGCGTAATTCGTATCTGTATACTACATTATGCAAGACTTTTTTAGCTTTTACCTTTGGCGTTACAACGCGCTAAAGCTTAAAAGCTTACTATTATATATTTGGGGGGAAATCGACACCATGGTAGTCAACAAGGGCAAAAAAATGCGTTCCGATATGATCAAAAAAGGGTTCGATCGTGCACCACATCGTAGCTTACTTCGTGCCGCTGGCGTTAAAGAAGAAGATTTTGGTAAACCGTTTATCGCGGTATGTAACTCTTATATTGATATCGTACCCGGTCATGTACATTTGCAAGAGTTCGGTAAAATCGTTAAAGAAGCGATCCGTGAAGCAGGCGGCGTTCCGTTTGAATTTAACACCATCGGCGTAGATGATGGTATCGCAATGGGACACATTGGTATGCGTTATTCGTTACCAAGTCGTGAGATTATTGCAGATTCACTTGAAACTGTTGTTGCAGCTCACTGGTTTGATGGCATGGTTTGTATTCCAAACTGTGACAAAATCACACCAGGTATGATGATGGGTGCTCTTCGCGTAAACATCCCTACGATGTTTGTTAGCGGTGGACCGATGAAAGCTGGTAAAGACAAAAATGGTCGCTCGATTTCCCTAACATCTGTATTTGAAGGTGTAGGTGCTTATCAAGCTGGTAAGATTGATGATGCAAGTCTACTTGAATTAGAACAATTTGGTTGTCCAACTTGTGGATCTTGTTCAGGAATGTTCACAGCGAACTCCATGAACTGTCTAGCAGAAGCAATGGGTATTGCTTTGCCAGGTAATGGAACTATCCTTGCAGTCTCTGAAGATCGTCGTGATTTTGTTCGTAAATCAGCGACACAATTAATGGAATTGATCAAATTAGACCTTAAACCTCGTGATATCGTAACAAAAGAAGCTTTGGATAATGCTTTTGCTTTGGATATGGCGATGGGTGGTTCTACAAATACAGTTCTTCATACATTGGCACTTGCTCAAGAAGCAGGTATCGATTATCCGATCGAACGTATCAATGAAGTCGCTAACCGCGTACCTCACTTAGCAAAATTAGCTCCAGCTTCTGACTGGCATATCGAAGATGTGCACTTGGCAGGTGGCGTAAGTGCTGTATTGAATGAATTGCTTAAAAAACCAGGCGCTCTACATCCAGATTGTATTACAGTTACAGGTAAAACAATTCGTGAAAATGTAGAAGGTCAAGAGATTCAAAATACAGAAGTTATCCACAAAATTGATAATCCTCACTCTGAGCGTGGCGGTCTAGCCGTATTGTTCGGTAATCTGGCTCCTCAAGGTGCAATTATCAAAGTTGGAGCAGTTGATCCTTCTGTTGGCGGATACCATAAAGGTCCTGCTATCTGCTTCGATTCACAAGATGATGCTCTATACGGTATTGCTAACGGTCATGTTAAAGAAGGTCATGTCGTTGTTATCCGTTATGAAGGTCCTAAAGGTGGCCCTGGTATGCCGGAGATGCTTGCTCCTACTTCTCAAATCGTAGGTATGGGTCTTGGTGCCAAAGTCGGTCTAATCACTGATGGACGCTTCTCAGGAGCTTCTCGTGGTATCAGTATCGGTCATATTTCTCCAGAAGCCGCTGAAGGCGGCCCTATCGCTTTCGTTAATGACGGAGATATTATTGAACTGGATCTGAACGAACGCAAAATCGAACTTCATATCAGTGAAGAAGAATTTGCTGAACGTCGTAAAGGTTGGGTTGAATTTGAACCTAAAGTAAAAACAGGATATCTAGCTCGTTATTCCAAACTTGTAACGAATGCAAGTATGGGCGGAGTTATGAAAATATAGTCTTCTCTCCTTTCTATTATTCGATAGAAAATGATGCACCACTCAAAAGGAACTGTCCTCAGGGGCAGTTCCTTTTTCTGTTGACGTAGATGAAATCCACTTATAAAATGCTTGTATACTCTGTTAGAAAAGGAGATTTAGTCTGCTTATGCTTCCTTTATACAAAAAATATTGGCGTACTGCTTTTGATATCGGGATTGTCATTTTGACGGTATATCTAGTATTATTGCTTGCTAGCAAGCTTTATCATATTGCAGCGCCTATCTTTTTATCTTTTATTATTTTTGCTTTAATCGAACCTTTTGCTATGTTTTTAAATCGTCGTGGATTGCCCAAAATGGTCTGTTCAGCGATAGCAGTTCTTACGTTTGTATTATTTCTACTTGGCGCTTTATTTGGAGCAGGATTAATCTTTATTTCTCAATCTGCTCAGATTGCTGATAACTTACCTGAATACGCTAGAATTGTGCAAGGTCATTTTACAAGACTGACTACACTAATGCATCAAGAGTTAAATACATTACCAGATAATGTTACACAGCGAATCAATGAATATTTTGCTATCTTTACAGGGAATTTAGCGATCTGGGGCAAAACAGCTTTTAATTATGTATTAGGCTGGCTTAGTTCATTTTCTACATTTATCGCTAACTTTGCTGTAGGTATTATTTTAGCTTTCTTTTTGAGTGCTGAAATTAATCTTTGGCGACGCGTCGCTACCGAACGCACACCGAATACGCTCAAAAAAGCTTATTTCTTTTTGAAAGAACATGTTTTCTATGCGATTGGAGCTTATCTGAAAGCACAATTGATAATGGTGATGATCACTTTTGTATTGGTGTACATAGGATTGCTGATTTTAGGAGTGAATAATGCTTTTTCAATCTCGTTACTCAGTGCAGCATTTGATATTTTGCCATTACTCGGTATTCCCGTCATTTTTATTCCATGGATTGTGTATCTTTTTGTAGTTGGTGAGACAGGGCTTGCTATCGGATTGATCGTTTTACTGGTCGTGGTGATGTTAACCCGTCAATTGCTTGAACCCAAAATCACTGGTAATTCGATTGGTATTTCTTCTGCTTACTTGATGTTGTCTGCAATGATTATCTCATTATCGATTTTTGGTGTGGTTGGATTGGTATTATCACCTATTTTAATTATTTTGTTAAAAGAATTATGGTTACAAGGATATCTACAACGCTGGATTCGACTTCCAAAAGAAGAATTTGAACCGATTACCGAAGATGTCCCTCCGCCGCCTGTACAATAGCTGTTAGTTTAGCAGACTTGGTGAGTGTAAATGGTGATAATGATATGGTATAGATAGCAAAAAGCCGAAAAACCTTTATATAAAAAGGTCTTTCGGCTTTTCTTATACATAGCTGTAGATAAAATAATGACGTGATAGATACATCTGTACTCACATAAGCAAGTATATCTGTATTACGTTCTTTTGTCTGACTCGTTATTTAATGGTGTATCATTTTCCGCTGTTTGCGATTGGTCGATATCAACAGGTGTAGAAGAATCAGATTCTTCTACTTGTGCAGTCTGTTCCTCAACAACATCCTCTGGAGAATCTGAAGATACCTCAGAAGAATGAGTCTCTTCTTCATCTACTGTAAAGCGAGAAATAGTTTCTTTCAGATCAAGCGATACATTTTCCAATTGACCGGATAGTTGAACAAGCTGCCCACTAACATTGTGTTGTTCATTGCTCAGTGAAGCTACTTCTTGTGAAGTGGCAGAAGATTGTTCCGCTACCGCACTCACATTACTCATCGCTTCAGACATCGTATTCTGTACTTGACTCAGATCATTGATCGAAGCTGTTACAGAGTTTAACTTCGTTACAAAAGCAGACATCTGACCTTGTACTGATTCGAAAATAGTTGTTGTGTCTTTAACTGCTTCAGTTTGTTGCTTGAATAACGGATACGCGTTATTCAGAACTTTAATCGTTTCTTCCATTTCTTGCTGAATATTAGTTGTGATTTTACCAACCATAAGAATAGATTCGCGCGATTGTTCTGCTAGTTTGCGTACTTCATCAGCAACCACCATAAATCCTTTACCAGCAGCTCCAGCACGAGCGGCTTCAATCGTTGCATTGAGTGATAAAATATTGGTTTGTTTCGTAATATTCTGCATGACATCAAGTACTTGTTGTACAGATGAAGTACTTTGTTGCAATGAGTCAATACGAGCACCTAACGAACGAATCATATCTTCTGTCGTTTGTGTACGGGTTAGCAATTTCTCCATATGCTGTACACCTGTCTCACTTGCTTGTTCTACATCATGCGCAGAAGCACCCATTTCATTATTAGCACTGATCACTTTGTTCATTTGACCCATAATGCCATCAGCAAGTTCTGTACCTCGTTCTGCTTCTAACGCTAGGCTACCTGCACCATTTGCAATTTCTTCTGTTGCTACTGCTATTTCTTTCGCTGATGTAGCGGTCTGCTTAGACGCATTACTCAATATTGTTGCAGTACCCAGTACTTCTTGAGCCGATTGATTGGTCTGTTTTACAAGGTTCGTAATATTTTCCATCATTTCATTAAAAGCGGCACCCAGTTGTCCAATCTCATCTTCAGACTTATGAGTCGTACGCACATTCAATTTACCTTGTGCACCTTTGCGCATCAATTGTTGTAGATTTTGTAATGGCTTCGCAATAATACGAATAATAAAGATACCGATCAATACAGCAAATACAGCGTCAATCACTGCAAAAATTAATGTCATATTCAAAATAGGTTTGGCACTAGATACCAATTCATTAATCGGTACAGTTCCTACCAATTTCCAATCTGAATTTTGAAGTGTACTATAAGCGATTAGAATAGGCGATTGACCATCACTATTTTCAACTCGACCGCTTTTCTCTGTCAATTGAGGTAAAAAACTATAGTTCGATGGCTTGGAAATGTCTGTACTATTCGTCGATGCAATCACTGTATTCGTAGCCCCACCAATAAGATCAACACGACCACCTGTACCCATATTCACATTAGCAATCTGATCTTCAATCAACTTACTATTAGCACTAATCACGAATACAAATGAATCGGAAGAATTCGTCGTACGCACAGCTCGTGCAAATAAAAAGTTTTTGACAGTGCCTTGCATCTCCATAGTAGGAACCCATTGCATTACACCATTGCCACTTTCTAATTCTTTGTACCAGGCTGTATTACGCACATCCTCGGCTGCTGGAATTTGTACACCGGCTCCGACTACATTTACATTTTTGTTCATAGGTACGATATAGATCGAATCAATCGCATCTAATGAATTTAATTGATTTTGTAGATTACTGGTAATCGCATTAACAGCTTGGAATTTATCAAAATCATCTATACCGGGTTTGGATAAGTTGATTAACTCTTCTTGCATATTAGGATCAAAAAAGATTTGAGTCGATGAATTAACCAATTGTCCCAAAATAACATCTAATTTTTCACCTGTTTGAATAATCGTTTGTTCATTACCAACTGCTGCATTTTCTTTAATAATACTTTTGGCAGTTAAATACGAGAATGTGCCTAATGATACAACAAGCAACATAATGGCGATAAAAAAGATAAGGAATAATTTAATCCCTACCGATTTAGCTGGATGTAAGCCACGCCAGCGCTGAGCAGGTACAGATGGATCATTGGATGGATTGTCTTTGTTTGTGGAAAAAGTCATTTTTTTAGGAATTTGCGCCCACTTCGGAAATGTACGCGCCGTTTTGACGGTAGGAGAGGGAAAAGAAGAATCGGTTGTATCCGTTTTCTTTTGTTGTGTAAACCATTTTTTCTGAGCTGTTTCTTTCGCCTTTTTCGATAAACCTGTACGTTCACGTTTGAGTTGCTTTTTTTGCTCTTTTTCAAGCTTCTTGATGTCTGGAAGTGTTATTTTGCTTTTTGTTTTGCCTTTTTTCTGCAATAACCCCATAATCTTCACCGCCGTTTTAGATTTCGTGTGCATACAGGTTTTTTTATGTAATTCGACTGGTTTATCCCTGCTTCACCTTAATAAACGAAACAAAAAATAAGCATCGAAAATGCTCTTGATTCCATTATCGGTTATAAAACAGGAAATTTGAACCCCTTTTCGCAAAAAAATAAGGTCTATTATACTATGACGTATAATAGACCTTATTACATAATATGATTGTAAACTATCTAGCTTATGATACAGAATCATGAACTATGATTAGACGGTTACTGTTGCTTTTACAGCTTGTTTGGCTTGTTTAGTGTTATTTTTGCGCATCATATCAAAATAACGAACAGGATGATCTACTTTCATTTTCACTTTTTGTAAAGGATGGCGGGCAGCATCTAATTCATGGCCTGCTTCATCCCATAATTGACCGACTGTTTGTTTGAAGAACATTTGATTTGGTCCAAAAAATTCAATTTGCTGTCCTGGTTTGAAATGATTACGTTGTTGCACAGTAGCGATCCCTGTAGCTTCATCATAATCCAATACCAATCCTGCAAAATCATAAGGAACTGCTTTTTCTTCTGCTTCGTAAATATGATCTTCATGATCAGGTGTATCATAGAAAAATCCTGTATTTAGCGGACGGTTAGCTGCTTTGTTAATATCTTCAAGCCATTCTGGCTTTAAAACATAGTTCTCGGGATCAGCCATATAAGAGTCGATCGCTTGACGATATGCATTAACCACAGTCGCTACATAGTGAATAGATTTCATACGACCTTCGATTTTGAAGCTATCTACGCCGACTTCAATCAGACTAGGAATATGCTCTAACATACACAAATCTTTAGAACCCATCGAGAACGCAGAATCTTGTTCTTCGTATAAAGGCTTTTGATTCACGCCCAGACTAAACTGTTGCAACATCTGTTGGTCTGCTGCATCTTCTTCGGATACCCATTCTTGTTCTGAACGTGCATCTTCAAAAAGATCATATTTCCAACGACAAGACTGACAGCATCCACCACGATTAGAATCACGATCTGTAAAATGGTTCGATAATACACAACGTCCAGAGAAAGAAGAACACATTGCTCCATGAATAAACGCTTCGATTTCAACATCAACATGTTTTTTGATCTCCGCGATTTCTGCAAAGCTTGTTTCCCGTCCTAATACCACTCGTGGCAATCCTTCTTCTTTCCAGAATTTCACCGCTTGCCAGTTCAATGTGGATTGCTGAGTACTCAAATGCACTTCCAGACCCGGTGCACAACGAAGAGCGGTCTCAATAATCGCAGGATCGGCTACAATCACCGCAGAGATACCGACTTCTTCTAATTTACATAAATATTCTTCCAGACCTGCTATATCTTCATCATGAGCATAAATATTTGTAGCTACAAATACTTTAGCACCATAGCGATTAGCAAATTCGACTCCTTCGCGCATTTCTTCAAAGCTGAAGTTATCTGCATTTGAACGAAGACCGTATTTTTGTCCACCAATATAGACCGCATCTGCCCCATAATGAATAGCAAATTTCAGTTTTTCCAAATTACCAGCCGGTGCTAGTAATTCAGGTTTGGCAAGACGATGACGTTTACCATAATACTTTGGTTTTTCCGTTGTTGACATGGAAAGCCCCCCTTTTTCAATCATTCCATCTATACTGCAATCAAAATACTTGTTCTTTATAAAAGAATCCAAATGACAATTCACGTTCAGGATCTTGCATACGGCGAATCTCATCCATCCATGATTCATCAAATTCATACTGTTCTGGATCTTGAGCATACTGATCAATCGCTTGACGGAACATCCGGACCGCTGTTTCGTTATATGCGATAGATTTAAGAATGCCTTCGATTTTAAAACTTTGAACGCCAGCTTCCATTAACAAATGCAAATCTTCCAGAATACACACATCTTCTGAACTCATGATATGCGTTCCATTGTTATCTTCATAAATAGGGAATTTTTCATCACGACGCTCAGCTTCGATCAAAAACAGTCCACGTTGCAGACCCAAATCATCACCATCAACCGGTCGACCTTGATGCTGCATATAACTTCCTACTAGGCGTCTTTTGGAATGATAAATATTGGTCATCCCATGTACTTGTACTTGAGCTTCTACTTCTAATGTATCAATCATGCCTGTAATCTCATCCATATTGAGCTCACGTGCTAGCACAGCACGTGTAGCGCCTTTACGACCCCAGTAGTTCGCTGTAGTCGCATTGGTAGAAGTCATCTCTGCATTCCAGTGCAAAGCGATCTCAGGCGCATACTCACGAGCTAGACCTACTATCGCTGGATCACCAAATTCGATCCCATCGACTTGTAACTTTGCCATCTGCTCCATATAATCCGGTAAACCTTCTAATAAGTCATTTGTCATTAAATTATTAACCGCTACATAAATACGCTTGCCATGTTCATGCGCATAATCTACTGCTTGTGCAATATCTTCTACTTTGAACTCCCCAGACAACCGCATACCATAACGTTCTTCACCGATCAAAAAAGCATCGGCTCCCGCTTCTGCTAAACGATACAATTCTTCGAGTGAAGATGCTGTAACTAACAGTTCAGGTTTTTTATTCATCTTGAAGCCGCCTCCCACACAGCCTTATTTGGCTGTACTCTTGCTTGTTTCTATATTTTTGAGATGTTCTTGATACGTTTTGGCGAATAAATGACCGCCTGTACCGTCTTTTTTCGTAACATAATACAGATATTCTGAAGCTTCAGGTGCCAGTGCTGCTTTGATCGCATCCAGACCTGGATTAGCGATTGGCCCCGGTGGTAAACCTTCATGTAAGTACGTGTTGTAAGGACTATCTATTTTAAGATCTGAGTATAACAGTCGATCTTTTTGCTTGCCTAGGGCATATTGCACAGTTGCATCAATTTGAAGCTTCATCTTTTGTTTGAGACGATTATCGATGACACCTGCGACTTGCGCTCTTTCTGCTGGAACTACGACTTCACGCTCCACTAGAGAAGCTTCTGTCAACAGTTGGTGAACCGTGAGATTACGTTCTTTTAGTTGAGCATCCAGATTATCAATTGAGCGTAGCTTGGTGCGAGTCGCTAACAACATATTAGCAATAATATCGGATTCTGTACTTTCGATCGGTAGATCATACGTTGCCGGGAACAAATAACCTTCCAGTGGATGCAGAATACCATCACCTGTTGGCACTTTAAGTTCTTGAGCGAGTTTTAAAGATGAAGGATCATCTACTAATTTCATAAAAGCATCGCGATCTACATATCCAGCCTCACTTAATTTATCGGCAATCTGAGTTACTGTATACCCTTCAGGAATCGTAAATTTCATCGTTTTGGGCACAACAACTTCTGCATTATCTAACTTTGAAATAATCTGATCATACGTTAATCCTGGCGTGAATTCATAATCACCTGCTTTGAATTCACTGCCCTCACTTTTCATTTTCAAATACACTTTAAAAGCGAACGCATTTTTGATTAATCCATTTTGAGCTAATTCATCAGCTACTGTAGCTGTGCTTGTGCCTTGCTTTAACGTATACGGTACTACTTGATCCGATGCTGCTGTAGGTTGCATAGCATTCCACCCATAGCCAATACCGGCTGCAATCACAATCAGAACAATCAATATAATCCATATCCCTGTCCTACCTCGTCTGCGCAATGAATATAACAGCTCCTTTTACAGCCAAAAAGAGCGGAAAGATCCCGCTCTTTTTGGAAGATAATTGTGCATATTGTACTGCATCCGTGATTAATCTTCAAACGGTAATGTCAGTTCGTCATATAGCTCGGCTACATCTTCCCATTCATCATCATCATCAATAGTCACAAGTTCAGGTTGTCCATCCGCAGCATCGATAATTTTTAAAATCTCGACTTCGTCTTCAGGAATACCATTATCTTTTTGCAAGACTGCATAAGTCCCTGTGTCTATCTGAAATTCACTGACAATACGATAAACAGTCACTTCGTTCTGTTCATCCGTTAGTTCAATCAACAGACCATAAGCTTCCAGCAATCTTGACGTAAACTTGACGTTACTCGCAGAAAGATCAGTCATAGGTTTATTCACCATCCAATTCAGCAACTAAAGTATTGAATGTTTCTTCAACGATCTGCCATTCCTCTTCATTTTCGATAATGAAAAGTTTGAGATCTTCGCCTTCTTCTTCATATCGAAACGCATATACTTCGTCGGTATCGTCCTCTGTGGATTCCATAGGCACGACCATCATATATTTGGCGTCCGAACCATCAACCTCGAATTTCATGATGACTTCAAACTCTTCCTCATTACCTTCATCATCAGGAATATAAATAATTTCTGGTTCTTCCTCAAGCAAATTTTGATCTTTAGCCATATTTACCACCCTCACCTTTTACTTTTGGCATCCAAGTAATTTTGTAAAATCAAGCTTGCAGCCATTTTATCAACCACTTGCTTGCGTTTCTTGCGACTTACATCTGCTTCAATAAGCGTACGCTCGGCTGAGACAGTGGTAAGCCTTTCATCCCATAGGTGAACAGGTAGCTGCACAGATTCTTTGAGACTTTCAGCGAATTCCATACTTAGTTGACCACGGGGACCGACGCTTCCGTTCATATTCTTAGGTAATCCAACCACGATCTCTGTCACTTCAAGCTCACGTATAAGCTCGACGATACGCGCATCCACATCTTTGGTACGCTTGCGATCAATGACTTCTACCCCTTGAGCGGTCCAGCCAAAAGCGTCGCTGATTGCAACGCCAATTTTTCGATCCCCATAATCTAAACCTAATATTCTCATTTCTTTACGCTCCGTCTCTACCGATGACTGGCCAGGTAGGATCGGACCAGTTCTTCTATTAATTCATCCCGCTCTTTTTTGCCGATCAAACTTCTAGCATTTTTATGCCGGGGAATGTAAGCGGGGTCCCCTGAGATTAAATATCCAACCATTTGATTGATCGGGTTGTATTCCTTCTCAACCAGTGCATCGTATACAGTGAGAAGTATTTCCTGAGAAGAGGTTTCGTGCTCGTCACCCTTCACATTAAATTTAACTGTTTTATCCATGGAGTCCACTCGCTGACACCTCGCTTTTTGGAAAAAGTGTATACTTGTACACTTCCTCAAAATGGAATCCCTTGCTATTCATGCTGATTCTTTTTCATCATAACACAACAAGGGATATACAAGGAATATTTACGTTAAAACAATTCAAAAAGTTACAAAATTGTTTCACCTTTTTGAATCTAACACGCTATTCCTTATCTTTTTATACCCATTATCTGTTCCTAATATCATTAAATCGAAGCGACATGTTGCTTCGCTGCTGCAAGAGCTTCTGTTAATTTGGAAGCATCTTTACCACCAGCTTGTGCCATATCAGGACGACCACCACCACCGCCACCACAGATAGCAGCGACTTCTTTCACCAATTTACCTGCATGTAGTCCGCGTTCAATACCAGACTTCGGAACAACAACAACAAAGTTTACTTTGTCGTCTTGAGCTGCACCTAGCACAAGCACTGCTTCAGGCAACTTACCTTTTAATTCATCTGCTAGACCACGCAAAGCATCCATACTTGGAACATTAACAGAGACAGCTAACAGTTGAGTAGAACCTACAGTTTCAACTTGATCTGTTAATTGACCTGCTTCAATCAAGCTTAATTTGCTTTGCAGTGATTCATTCTCACGACCTAGATCGCGTAGTTGTTGGTTAAGCGATTCGATACGTTTAGGAACATCATGTACGTTTGATTTCAATTGTACCGCAGCTTGCTTCAAAATATCCAATTGGCTATCTAAAAACATGTATGCTAAACGTCCAGTAACGGCTTCGATACGGCGTACACCCGAACCAATACCACTTTCAGATACCAATTTGAACAATCCGATACGTGCTGTGTTATCAACATGACAACCACCACATAATTCAATACTGTAATCACCGATTTGGACTACACGTACAATATCGCCATACTTTTCGCCAAATAGTGCCATAGCGCCCATTGCTTTCGCTTCGTCGATTCCTTTGTACTCAATCTCTACATCTAGGCCTTTCCAGATTTCCTGATTCACACGACGCTCAATATCTGCAAGTTCTTCCGGTGTAATACTACCGAAGTGAGAAAAGTCAAAACGCAAACGCTCTGCTTCAACCAGTGAACCTGCTTGATTAACATGTGTACCTAATACATCTTTAAGCGCTTGATGCAATAAGTGAGTCGCTGTATGGTTTTTGATAATATCGTTACGGTTTGGTGCATCTACTTCTGCTGTTACGACATCGCCGATATGCAGTTCACCCGAACTTACAGTAACGATATGCACAAATTGTCCGCGTGGAGCTTTGAACAATCCTTCGACAGAAGCTTCAACCGTATCATTGCTCAAACGACCTACGTCACTGATCTGACCGCCACTTTCTGCATAGAAAGGAGTTACATCCAGAATCACCTGACATTGTTGCCCTTCGCCTACACGATCTACCGATGCTTCTTCTTGAATCAAAGCGACTACAGTAGCTTGTACTGTTAATTGCTCATAACCGATAAATTCACTTTTGCCTTCAAAATCAGACAATACGCCGCCTTGAACTTTCATACTGCCGCTATCTTGACGAGCTGCACGAGCGCGATCACGTTGCTCTTGCATAGCTACATCAAAGCCTTCACGGTCTACAGTTAGTCCATTTTCTGCTGCATAATCTTCTGTCAAGTCAAACGGGAAACCATACGTATCATATAATTTGAACGCTTCTGCACCACTGATTGCTGTTTGTCCATTTTGCTTCGCTTGTGTACTCAGATCAGCCAAAATATTCAAACCATCGGATAAAGTTTCATGGAAACGCTCTTCTTCTGTACGAATAATTTTCTCGATAAATTCACGTTTGGATACCACTTCTGGATAGTAGACACCCATAATCTCGCCTACGATACCTGTTAAGCTGAATAAGAACGGTTTATCCAGACCGATCACTTTACCGTAACGTACAGCACGACGTAGCAAACGACGAATAACATAACCGCGTCCTTCATTGGAAGGCAATACACCGTCAGCCGCTGCAAAAGCAACAGTACGAATATGGTCAGCAATAACTTTCAATGCTACATCGGTTTCTTCGTTTTGTTTGTAAGTTACGCCTGCAATTTGAGCAGCTTGTTGAATAATCGGTTGGAACAAGTCAGTGTCAAAGTTAGAATCCACTTCTTGCAAAATCGAAGCAAAACGTTCTAAACCTGCACCTGTATCTATATTTTTGTTCGGTAGCGGTGTGTAGCTACCATCTTTGTTATGATTAAATTGAGAAAATACCAGGTTCCATACTTCTAAGAAACGTTCGTTTTCTCCACCTGGATACATTTCTGGATCATTTGGATCAAGAGCACCATAAGCATCTCCACGATCATAGAAAATCTCACTACACGGTCCACAAGGGCCTTCGCCGATATCCCAGAAGTTTTCTTCTAGACGAATAATACGTTCAGCCGGTAGACCGATTTTCTCGTTCCACAATTTGAAAGCTTCTTCATCTTCTGGATAGACTGTAACTGATAAACGTTCTGGATCAAATCCGATCCATTCTTTGCCTGTCAAAAATTCCCATGCCCAAGTGATCGCTTCTTCTTTGAAATAATCACCAATCGAGAAGTTTCCTAACATTTCAAAAAATGTATGGTGACGACGTGTTTTACCTACGTTTTCAATATCGTTGGTACGAATACATTTTTGTGAATTAGTGATACGTGGATTTTCAGGTTTTTCGCGTCCATCAAAATACGCTTTCAGTGGAGCCATACCCGCATTAATCCATAATAGAGATGGGTCATTATGAGGTACCAGTGGAGCACTTGGCTCTACATTGTGTCCTTTGCTTTCAAAAAAAGCGAGCCATTTGGAACGAATTTCACTTGCTTTCATAAGTAATGAGCCTCCTCAGAATAGTTAAACATCTATTTCTTGTTGATCCAGTGTGATCTATCCAACCTGTATCTACTGACAAGTCGGTAAAAAAAAAGCGCCCTGCGCAAAATCAGGGGCGGTGTTCTGGTGTGTATCTAACATTAGTCCCTGCAACCGCTCTTTTATTGTGTATAGGTTTTGTGAATCAAGTGACAAACAACCGCTTAATACGTCCAATAATACCTATGTAGGGTTCGGTCATCACTTCAATTACCTGTGTAACAAAAGATGTATGCCTGGATCTCCTTTATTTCGATTCATGGATCGTCCATATTCCGAAATTTCACGGTTCTTTAACAACTATATCAGTATATCTAGCGCCCATACGTCTGTCAATCGCATCGGTCATGCTTAAAAGCCCCGACTTCTATCGCCACCTCTACAGATGTGCAATACAAGACGGGGTTTTTAAAATAGCGCTGATACACGTAGTATGTATAAGATAAGAATTGTACCGCGCTGTCAAAACAGCCGATATTCGCCACTCTATACATCGTTCATGTTTATAAAAAGGCTCAAGCTTGTGTATACATAGCTACTGGTTCTTCGACAAACAAATCATCTAATGAACTTAGTGTGCCGTCTTCTTCGACTTGATATACAGACATTTTGCCACCATTTACTGTTAGCTCGATAAAACAACCCCAGCAATAAAATTGATGGGAACCAATTTTACCAATATCTTTTGAATTACAATTTGGACATTTCATTCAGCGCTCACCCTATCCGTCTCCAAGTTTAATGACATTCCTCTAGTCGTTCATTACTTTCGATCGGCACCATAATCGCGCTTTCACCAAAAGCAACTTGTCCGCTTACCGGAAGCCACTTTCTTCCACCTATCATATCCGAGATAAAGCCATCACTGATTTCAATCCCGGTAATGCTTTTACCCAACTCGTGGTCAAAATAAACATCAGAGACATACCCTAACATCGCTCCATCACTTGTCAGAAGTGGCATATCTTTAATTTTGTTTTGACCGATCAAAAATGTATGTTTAATATCGTCAGCCGCGATCTGGCGGACTGCCTGTTGATTACGGATCATAATAGCGTCTTCTCCATAGGACACAATATCTTCCCACAGTATGGTACGCACTTGTAATGAGAAAAAGCTTTTACCTTCCAGTTCAAAACCTTGAACAGACCAGTCTTCGCTTAATATAAAATCATGAATTTTACCAAGTTGCTTGCCATCTTCAATATCAAATACAGCAAGTCCAATCATTCCCTGCATCTTCATAACGCTCAGGACCTCCTCATCGCATAGATTGCGCAGGAAGAAAATCATTTCTTTCTTGCCCGGCTGTTGGCGTCATATGATCATCTTCCCTCCCTTATTATTCACCACACAGGGGAGCCCTAATTTCTACTACGTATACGCTTTAAAATAGTTGCAATCTTTTGTGTAGCATATGCTATTTCTTCCCTAGTATTACCCATACCAAAGCTAAAGCGAATCGCAGAATTCAAGAGATTTTCAGGAATTTTCATTGCTTGAAGAACATGTGACAATTCCAGTGAGCCTGAAGTACAAGCTGACCCACTTGCAGCCGCAATATTTTCCATATCCAAGTTCATTAACATCGTTTCACTTTTCACATCGGGAAAGCTAATATTCAGAATATGAGGCAAGGATTGATCGATAGGTGTATTGACTGCATACCCTTCTGATCCTACTTCATGTTCCAGACATTCCAGCATATACGTACGCAACGAATGAAGATGCTGTATACGCTCTGGTAATCCTTCTACTGCTAGTTCTACCGCTTGACCAAAACCGGCAATACCCGCTAAATTCTCAGTACCTGCACGACGTTTGCGTTCTTGCAGTCCTCCATAAAGAACAGGTTCTACTTTGACACCATGACGAATATAAAGAGCACCGATCCCTTGAGGACCATTGATTTTGTGAGAGGAAAAGCTAATCAAATCAACAGGCAATTCATGACAGTTCAAATCAATAGCACCTAATGCTTGTACAGCATCGGTATGAAAAATAATGTCTTTAGAACGTGCCAGCTGTCCTATTGCTGCAATCGGCTGAATCGTACCGACTTCATTGTTGCCAAACATAATACTAATCAATATCGTTTCTGGACGGATCGCCGCTTCTACATCTTCAATATGAACCAATCCATGTTGATCGACAGGCAGATAAGTCACTTCATATCCACGACTTTCCAGAGCTTCACACGCATGAAGTACCGCATGATGTTCAATTTGTGAAGTGATAATATGATTGCCTTTATGACGTAATGATTCAGCAATACCGAATAAAGCCAAATTATCACTTTCAGTTCCTCCTGCTGTAAAAACAAGCTCATCAGGACGGCATCCTAACCGCTTAGCCATCTGATCTCTTGCTCCACTGACTACTTTTTTCGCAGAGCGACCAAAAGCATGGACACTTGAAGCATTACCGTGAGTATCTGTCATTACTTTTAACATCTGTTCAGCGACTTGTGGATGAATCGGTGTAGAAGCCGCATGATCTAAATAAATAGCTTTCATCATGTATTCACCTTTCTGTATAAGAAAATAAAATATACGTACAAAGACAACAAAAAACGGAAGGGAGCAGCAATATACCTGCGGGTTCCCCTCCGTCTTGTGGTCTACATCGAATTTAGATATAAAACATATAATTGTCTTCTTGACCTTGCTCACGATACGTGATCAAGTCTTTGAGCGTCGTTGAATCAATCACTTGTGCGATTGCGTCACGAATCTGCATCCATAAATGACGCTTCGCTGCTACATCTTCATCGGTAAAATCAACCACTGAGATTGGACCTTCAAGTACACGGATCACTTCACCTGCTGTGATCGTTTCCGGTTCACGAGACAAAATATAACCGCCATACGCACCACGGATACTTTTTACTAATCCGGCATTACGAAGTGGAGCGATCAATTGCTCCAGATAATGTTCAGAAAGTTGATTTTTTTCAGCGATACTTTTGAGTGATGTCGGGCCTTCACCAAAACGGGAAGACAATTCCATCATAATCGTTAGACCGTAACGTCCTTTAGTTGATATCTTCATATAGGGCACCTCACTTAAATTTGGCAAAAACAATGATAAATCGTTGATTTATTGAACAACCTCAATTATTATTAATAGTTGCACGTATCGTAAAATTCCGATAATTCACTGTATTCCGATCATTCTTGTTACCTATCGTAACATATATACAGGCTTTATGGGAAATTATTCGTGCCTTTTACAACGTTATGTTACAAGAAAATGGTACAATGAATTATTGCTGTCGGTTAGATATACCTTTTACAGATGAATTCTTATTATTGTGCACTTCCTATTAATCATTTCGCAAATAATAGAATCATCTCATCTTATATAAAGTGGTGAGTACAAATGGAAAAAGCAAAAGCAGACACTCGTGTCGTTGTCGGTATGTCCGGCGGAGTCGATTCCTCAGTAACCGCGTTGCTACTCAAACAACAAGGTTATGATGTAATCGGAATTTTTATGAAAAACTGGGATGATACCGATGAGTTCGGTCATTGCACAGCAGAAGAAGATTCAGAAGATGTACGCCGGGTCTGTGAACAGATCGGGATTCCTTACTATACCGTCAATTTTGAAAAAGAATATTTCGATAAAGTATTCACTTATTTCTTAGATGAATACAAACGTGGACGTACACCGAATCCAGACGTGATGTGTAACCGTGAGATCAAGTTTGGTGAATTTTTAAATAAAGCGATGGATCTAGGTGCTGATTATGTAGCTACAGGTCATTATGCACGTGTCGTTGAAAAAGACGGCGTGTTCCAATTACTACGTGGTATCGATAATGGCAAAGATCAAACGTATTTCTTAAATGCATTGAATCAAAAGCAATTATCCAAAACGATGTTCCCGATCGGTCATTTACCAAAACCTGAAGTTCGTCGTATTGCAGAAGAAGCAGGTTTATATACAGCGAAGAAAAAAGATAGCACAGGCGTATGCTTTATCGGCGAACGTAATTTCCGCGAATTTTTAAGTGGATATTTGCCTGCCAAATCTGGCAAAATGGTCGATATTGCAACAGGTGAAGTAAAAGGCGATCATGATGGATTGATGTATTATACGCTTGGACAACGTCAAGGATTGGGTATTGGCGGTTCAGGAAATGGTAATCCATGGTTTGTCGCTGACAAAGATTTAGAACAAAATATTCTGTATGTTGTACAAGGTGATCAACATCCAAGTCTATACTCTACTGGTCTTGTAGCATCTGTAATGAACTGGATTGATGGTTCAGAGCATGCACCAGGTACTACACTGCATTGTGTAGCCAAATTCCGTTATCGCCAACCGGATCAAGGAGTTACATTAACATGGCAAGCAGACGGTAATGTCCATGTACAGTTCGATGAGCCACAAAAAGCTATCACTCCAGGACAAGCTGTTGTTTTTTATGATGGCGAACTTTGTCTTGGTGGCGGTACAATTGATGTCGTAGAAAAAGTAGCTTACGAAGCAGTAGTATAATTGCTCTGTATAGTATCGGCTCAAACTACCGATAGTATTTTATGTAATAGTATAGGTTCAAGAGTAACAGTATTTGATAGACATGATCATAAATAAGTATTACAAAAAAGAGTTACTGATGATTGTCATCGGTAACTCTTTTTTGATTGGGTATTTTAGATTTTCGAGATGATTAGAAATACGTATTTCCAACCCATAATCCAAGCGCTGCACAGCCGATACCTAGTATATATGAAGCACCGATATAACTCCAAAATAGACGATACTTTTGCTTGAGATGCAATTCAATATTTTCTAATTTGAATGTTGAGAAAGTAGTATAACTACCCATAAAACCAGTTCCAATTAACAATTGAAAGTGACTATTCAACCCTGAAGCGAATAATAATCCTAGCAAAAAAGAACCGCTAACATTAATACATAATGTCGCTAAAGGAAATTGCATCGGCCACTTCGTTTTCATCCAATTGGATAACAATAAGCGAGCCAGAACGCCAAATACAGCTCCTACCGATACCAACAGCATATTAATGAGCATGACGGTTCCTCCTTCTGTTCAGCCACTGTTCACTAACATAGAATCCGAAGCGTGAAGATAACAATCCACCTATAAGACTTGCTCCAATATAAAGTGCTGCTGTGCCATACCAGTGTTTTTCGATCAGTTGGATACTTTCCAGACTGAATGTTGAAAAGGTAGTAAATGAACCTACAAATCCTGTACCTAATGCTGTAATAATCGTTTTGGAGATATAAGGAAGTTCCGCTAAGTATTTCATCACTATAGCTAATAGAAAACATCCAACAATATTAATAATCAATGTCGCTAGTGGAAAGCCAGGGCTGACAATCCATACTCCTGTTAGATAACGACATAATGCTCCTAACACGCCAAATAGAGCTACCCAGACATAATACATATTCATAATCCCCTTCCCTGTCCATAAAAATAACTCCTACTCGAACAACACACAGTAATCCTGTGATTGCACAAGTAGGAGTCATTAGCTGAAACCAGCAGTCAATGGCGAACTCCATCGCCGATTTAGTTGATTTTAATATAACGTATGACTATTGGTTTGTAAAGATTGGCATATTACAATCCTCTACGGCGCTCTTGATTTAGCTTGATTTTCGATTCATTGCCTTGCTCTGTCGCTTGATAAAACACTTTACGAGACAGCCCTTTTGGCAGATATTCTTGTTTGACAAAATGATTCGGGAAGTTATGAGGATACTTGTATCCTTCATGCCCTAACTGAGCAGCCCCTTTGTAATGAGTATCCCGTAAATGCAGTGGAACTTCAGCAGATTTGATCTCATCTATCGCTGACATGGCGCTGGAGATCGCTGTATAGACTGCATTAGACTTCGGACTTTCTACAGCAAACAAAATCGCTTGTGCAATATTTAGCTTCGCTTCAGGCCAACCGTTCGTACGATAAGCATCCAGCGCTCCTAACGACTGAATCATCGCTTGTGGATTAGCCAGACCGATATCTTCACTACTAGCGGCGATTAAGCGTCGTAGAAATGTCATCGGGTCCATCCCTAACTTTTCAACTGCATACAAGAACCAGAATAAAGCGGCATCACTGGAACCTCGTATACTTTTGTGAAAAGCAGACAACACATCATATTGAGTCGATTCATCTGCTCGGACAATCGGACGACGAATCGATTCTTCCGCCACCTCTAGAGTCACATGAATATTGCCTTCTGCATCTGGAGGAGTAGTTACAGCGGCAAGTTCTAATGCATTAAGAGCACGCCGAATATCTCCATTTGCCATCGAAGCAATATGTTGTAGTGCTTCTTCATCCACCTGTAATTGCATAAATCCAAGTCCACGTTCAGCATCGCTTAATGCACGTTTCATCGCAATCATAGAATGCTCTTGATTCAGTGGTTCTAATTGAAACAAAGTTGATCGGCTCATTAATGCGCCATTCACATAGTGAAAAGGATTTTCGGTAGTTGCTCCAATAAAAATAATCGTTCCTTTTTCTACTGCTGGTAATAGAGCATCCTGACGAGAACTGTTAAAACGATGTACCTCATCTAAAAAAAGAATCGTTTTCGTTCCATATAGCGACTTATTCGTCTGTGCACGCTCGATCACTTCACGAACTTCTTTAACCGTCGCTTCAACGGCATTTAATCGTACAAATTCAGCTTTCGTATGCTTGGAAATAATATGAGCTAATGTGGTCTTACCACAACCCGGTGGCCCATATAGCAAAATAGACGATACTTGATCGGCTTCAATCGCACGACGTAACAATTTACCTTGACCTACAATCTGTTCTTGCCCTATATATTCATCTAGTGACTGTGGACGCATCCGGTCAGCAAGTACACCCATACTATTCGATCCAGCATCCTGACCACCACCATCATACGAAAATAAGTCCATACGTTCACATCCTATCTATAATCCATCATTTGTACTGTCACATTTATAGTGACTGTAATCACCTATATCATGATCATTCCGGTATATATTAAAAGCAGATCCACATCGATCATATTATTGCTTTATTTTATTAACCCAAAGGAGACCTATATTATGCAAACTATTTCATTAGATACAGTCATACCTCAACAAGACAAAAAAATAACTTCGATCTACAATACCGAAGCCCGTCAAATCGTTCATCTGCAATTAAGTGCAACACAAGAAATTCCTACTCATAAAAGCCCTAAACAAGTATTCATTATTGTCAAAAGTGGAAAGGTTGTATTTACCGTATCCGATCAAGAAATCACACTATCTCCTAATGAAGTATTAGTGATGGAACCGGATGAATACCATTCACTTAAAGCGCTTGAAGATACATCGATTTTAGTGATCAAATCTTAAATCATACTAAAGCCCGTCTCTTTATTTTAACATTATTTTGCACAAAAAGCAGAAAAGAGAGTTCTTCTACAGATCAACTGTACAGAGAACTCTCTTTTTCTGTATTCTTTTTATTCTGTATCGCTCGTAATATACTCAGGGATCTGCTGTCCGTGCATAATCCATAATTCATGCAATGCACGCGTACAACCTACATATAATAACTTGGCATCCCATGCATCATTTCGATAATGGTCGGTATCCACATCACTCACAATAACAGCATCAAATTCTAACCCTTTGGATAAATATACAGGTAAAATCGAATGCCCACCTTGATAAGCGGCTTTACCTCCATCAATTAAATGAATCTCTATCCCTTGCTCGGTTAGTTGTTGATGTAATTCAATAGCTTCATGTAATGTTCGCGTCAAAATGGCTGTAGTCCGGTAATCTTTGGTCTGCAATTGTTGCCAGTTCGCGCGGATTGTCTCCAGACGTGTATCTGTTGAACAAGGAATCATCCGCACAGGATCACCACTACGGAATACAGGCACAGCTGTAATTCCATTTTGTACACCTTTTTCCAAAATGATATTTGCAAATTCGATAATTTCCATCGTCGAACGATAACTTCGAGTTAGCGGGAAATAATCAGTCTGTTCTGGAGTAAATAAATCACTGATCTCTTCCCATTGATGTACTCCGCGATAAGCATGAATCCCTTGCGATAGATCACCTAATATTGTAAATGAACTACCACGTACATAAAGATCAAGCAAAGCGACATGAAAAGGAGAAAAATCTTGTGCTTCATCCATAACCACATGGTCAAATCGATGTTCTGCTTCCATCTCATGAAGTAACGTATGGATATAGACTAGAGCAGGCAGATCATCTTCACGAATACGATCTTTTTTTAATTCAGTAGATACCTGTTTTAGCACGTCTGCCGGGATTTGTTCCCAGATCGATTGAAGTGCTTCAGCATGGTTACCACTTTTGATCGCTTTAAATAACTGTTTATATAATGATAATGGCTCGTATTTAGGCCATTTATTTAAGTATGCTTTTTCTCGTTGAGCTGCTTTTTTCTTGCGTTCTTTGCGAATTGCTTCTGAAGGTGCTACTTTAAGCTGCATTTCTATCCAGCGATGAACACGTGCCATCACCCGTTCTTTGCGCTTCGCTAATGGATAATGTTTGTATTCGTTATTAAACCATTCCAGTATCTCTTGCTGTGACAAAACAGCCTCATCCCACGGATTGAAATCAAGCTCAGGTACAGCCGTCTGTTCCAATACATTCACATACTCACGAATCAACTGCATAAAAGCAAGTGATCCTTTGTAACGTGAAGGAGTGTGATCTGTAACAGCCGGACGATCTGCATTTTCAAACCAGTATTCATACGTCTCTGATTGAGGTACCAGACGAATATCACTTTCCAGAATCTGTTGTGCCCAATCACTAAATGTACTCTGCTGAATATCGCCTACACCCAGTTCTGGCAACACTTCCGAAATGTAATCTAAAAACATATGGTTGGGTGCAAAAATAATCATTTTATCGGCGGATACTTGCTCTTGATATTGATACAGTAAAAAAGCTAATCGGTGCAAAGCAACCGTTGTTTTTCCACTACCTGCGACGCCTTGAATGACCAGTGCTGTATTTTTGGCAGCACGGATAATCCGATCTTGCTCGGCTTGAATCGTAGATACAATATCGCGTAGTTTGTTGTCTTTGTTTTCGCCCAGACGGTACACTAGAAATTCATCGGTGACTGCGGGCTCTGTACTTTCACGATCATACGTATCTGCTAGACGTTCTAACATGCGTTGATGAATAACAATATTGCGCTTGAGATAGACTAATCCTTGAATCAATCCTTCTGGCGCTTCATACACCGCTGCTTCTTCTCCACCTGTAAATGAGTAAAACAAACTTGCTACAGGTGCTCGCCAATCAATCACTAACGGCTGATCCTCTACCTCAGACTTGCCCACACCGATCTTACCAATATACAGAGGTTGGCGTGTTCCTTCTTCTCCTTCTGCAAAATCCAGACGACCAAAATATGGTGCTTGTGCGCTTTTCGAAAGAGATTGACGTTGCTGTTCACGACCGGATTCCAAAATCTGTTCGGTAAAATCATGCCCCGTATAGACAGGAATCTGGCTTAAACGCTCTAGTTGTTCATCAATCTCAACAACTGTTTGTTGCAACTTGTCTTGCTCTTCTTGATAGGCACTTTGAAAGTTGTCCTCCAATTTCAGTTACCTCCTAAGAAATCTACTTATGATCTCTTTGTTAAACACGCAAAAAAACAAAACGCAGACGTAACAGTAAAAGGTACACTTCTCATGATCACTTTTTGCAAAGCGAATATGGTGTCATGTGTACTATTTTCAGGTCAGTCTGCGCTTATGTTTATAGTTTTGCCATTAACAAAGGATTTTTAATATACCACAAGCATTTTGAAAAAACTAGTTCTTTTTTGAAGGATATCTATGGAGTGAGTTGTTTTTAAATGCTTGTTTTAAGCATCATCCGCTTCAGAAAAGTCTTTGTTCTTGCCGTCGCTGGTGAAATGAAATCCCTTGATTAGACTGCATAGCAGTCAGGATTCCACTTCAAAGGCGACTTTCAGAACAATGCCATTTCTTACGCTATGTTGGTACTTGGATTCTTTACATTAACTGTAGCAAAATCGTAAATAATCACGAATGGATACTAATCATTCTTAAAAAGAACTACAAGAAAAGAGCATGTATCTTTTAAAAGATAACATGCTCTTTATTGGTGGAAATTATTTAGAAATACGTATTAAAGTTCGATACCATTTTTTTCGAGCAGTTCACGAACGGTGACGCTGACCATAATTAGTCCTGCTACAGGAGGAACGAAAGCATTACTTGCTGGTGGTTGTTTAGCTTTGCGAATCTCCGGTGCATTTTCAGGTACAATTTTATCGGTAATATCTTGACGTGGTTTCATCGGTTTTTCGGTAGAAAAGACTACTTTCACGCCTTTTTTGATTCCTTCTTGACGCAATTTGGTACGGACAATGCGTGCAATCGGGTCCATTTTAGTTTGTGAAATATCTGCGACCTGAAATTGACTAGGGTCCATCTTATTAGCAGCACCCATGCTCGAAATCACTGGAATATTGCGTTCCAAGCATTGTTTAATCAAATGGATTTTGTAAATAATCGTATCAGACGCATCAATGACATAATCAAGATCATATTTAAATAATTCTTCATACGTTTCTTCGGTATAAAACATGTTAAGTGCTATTGCTTCACATTCTGGATTGATCAATTTCACACGATCAACCATAAGATCAGCTTTCTTTTGTCCAACAGTAGTCGTTAGCGCATGAATTTGACGATTGATATTAGTGATATCGACTGTATCTTTATCGATCAAAATAATGCGTCCAACCCCTGTACGTGCTAGAGCTTCGACAGCGATTGAACCGACTCCACCGATCCCAAGAACGGCAACGGTACTGTTTTTCATCACTTCCATACCTTCTGAACCGAAAGCAAGTTCTGTACGTGAGAATTGATTTAACATCGATGTTCACTCCTTTCTTTATAAATGAGAAACTGCAACTATAATCATCATTTGTTACAAACGAGTTTAGTTGTTTTCTTGTTTTTTATCGTCGCCTGGTTTTTTAGCAAGCTTGATATGCAATTGTTGTAATTGAGAAACGTCAACTTGAGACGGTGCATCCATCAATAAGTCAGTAGCATTGGCTGTTTTCGGGAATGCGATCGTTTCACGCAAGTTCGTACGTCCTGCAAGCAACATCACTAGACGGTCAAATCCGAAAGCAATACCGCCGTGTGGAGGTGTTCCGTATTCAAATGCATCCATCAAGTAACCGAATTTATCACGAGATTCTTCTTCTGGAAGACCTAGTGCTGCGAACATTTTTTCTTGTACATCACGTTTGTAGATACGCATCGAACCACCGCCTACTTCGTAACCATTCAATACGATATCGTAAGCTTGAGCACGAATTTGACCTGGATCGGTATCGAATAAATGGACATCTTCTTCACGAGGACGTGTGAACGGATGGTGTTCTGCTACATAACGTTTTGCATCTTCATCGTAACCAAGTAATGGGAAGTCTACAACCCATACAAATTTGAATGCTTTGTCATCGATTAGACCTAGATCGCGTCCAATTTTCAGACGTAAAGCACCTAATACATCTGCAACTACTTTTTTGGTATCTGCTGAGAATAACAATAAGTCGCCATCTTCTGCGCCTACAGCTGTTTTGATTTGCTCTAATTCTTGCTCATTGAAGAACTTAACGATAGGTCCTTTAAGCTCGCCTTCTTTGACTTGAATCCAAGCTAGACCTTTAGCGCCATAACGTGCTGCATATGGCTCTAAGCTATCGATTTCTTTACGAGTCCATGTGCCACAGCCTTTAGCGTTTAAGCATTTCACTTCTCCACCTTTTTCAATCACAGAAGCAAATACTTTAACACCACTAGCTGCTACAATATCACTCACATTGACCAATTCTAAGCCAAAGCGAAGATCTGGTTTATCTGAACCGTATTTGTCCATTGCATCTGCATGTGTAATGCGTTGGAATGGTGTAGGAATATCTACATTCACGGTTTCTTTAAATAATTTCACCATTAATTGTTCCATCATATCAAGCAAGTTGTCTTGAGTTAAGAACGAAGTCTCGATATCGACCTGTGTAAATTCAGGCTGACGGTCTGAACGCAAATCTTCATCACGGAAACAACGAGCGATCTGGTAGTAACGTTCAAGTCCACTCACCATTAACAATTGCTTAAAGATCTGTGGTGATTGTGGCAATGCGAAAAATTCGCCTGCATGAACACGACTTGGTACAAGATAATCACGTGCACCCTCTGGTGAACTCTTTGTCAAAATTGGCGTTTCTACATCAATAAACCCTTCTCCATCCAAGAAGTCGCGGAAAACTTTAGCTGCTTTGGAACGCAACATCAATGTTTTTTGCATTTCAGGGCGACGCAAGTCCAAGTAACGATATTTCAGACGAACTGATTCGTCGACTTCAATACCATCTTCGATAAAGAATGGAGGCGTTTTGGCTGCATTCAATACTTCGATTTCGGTAATACGTACTTCGATTTCACCTGTAGGCAAGTTTTTGTTAATTGTCTCATCATCACGTAGTACCACTTCACCTTTAACGGCTAATACATATTCGCTACGAACACGATCTGCGACTTGTAAAGCATCGCCAGAGTATGCAGGGTTGAATACAACTTGTACAATCCCTGTACGGTCACGTAGATCGATAAATAGTACGCCACCCAAGTCACGACGAGTCTGTACCCAGCCGTTCAACGTAATCGTTTCGCCAATGTTGGCAGTTGTTAATTGTCCACAGTTATGAGTCCTTAACATAAGTTATTCATTCTCCTTTAAATTGAGTTGATCGTTTTTCGCTATTGCAGTGATACAGTGTTGCTTAATCAGATATAGCTATTTATTTCAAGTGATCTGCTAACTCGTCCATTTTGACAGTTTGCTGTTCACCAGTATCCATACGTTTCAATGCAATTTCTCCACGTAACAATTCATCATCACCTAAGATCGCTGTATAGCGGGCTTTGAAGCGATCGGCTGATTTCATTTGAGCTTTCATTTTACGTCCTAGATAATCGCGTTCTGCGGAGAAACCTAGTTTACGTAATTTGAATAATTGTTTGACCACTTCAACTTCTGCTGCTTCCCCTAAGGCAAGCAAATATACATCAAGTGGTTGAACACCTGGAACTTCTACTTCTTGATCTTCCAGTAACAATTGCAGACGTTCCATTCCGATACCAAAGCCGATACCCGGTTGATCCGGTCCGCCGACTTCTGATACTAATTTGGTATAACGTCCACCGCCACCAACCGTATCAATAGCACCGATTCCTTGCGCTTTGTATTCAAAAGCAGTGTGTGCGTAGTAATCCAAGCCACGTACAAGACGAGGGTTGATCGTATACTCTACATCCATAATCTCCAAATACTCTTTGACTTTAGCAAAATAAACAGTACTTTCTTCATCCAGACTATCTAAAATCGAAGGTGCATCTACAAATTTGTCATGATCGATTTTGCAATCTAATACACGCATCGGGTTACGTTCCATTCGAGTCTGACAATCTTTACACAATGTGTCGCGCATCGGGCGCAAAAATCCAAGTAATGTCTCGTTATAGTTGGCACGTGTCTCTGCTGTACCTACAGAGTTCACTTCAACCGTAACTCCTTTTAATCCTAATTCTCTAAAAAATTCTAAACCTAGTGCAATCACTTCTGCATCAATCGCTGGATCAACAGAACCAAAAGCTTCGATACCGAATTGGTGAAATTGACGATAACGCCCTGCTTGTGGACGCTCATAACGGAACATAGGTCCCATATAATATAATTTGCTGACATCAGGCTCGCCATACAATTTATTTTCAGCATAAGCACGTACAACACCAGCTGTTCCTTCAGGACGTAGCGTCATACTTCTGCCACCTTTATCTTCAAACGTATACATTTCTTTTTGTACCACATCGGTTGTTTCCCCTACACCACGCTGGAACAATTCTGTAGATTCGAATAATGGAGTACGGATCTCACGATAGTTATATCGTCTACATAGATCGCGTGCTTGTTGTTCGATATACTGCCATTTTTCTACTTTACCTGGTAAAAAATCTTGCGTACCTGTTGGTTTTTGAAAAGCCATGACTGATTCCTCCTTGATTCAAGTGATTCTTTATCTTGTTCATAAATGACACAAAAAAATCCCACGCCTCTGTTTATTATAAACAGGGACGAGGGATTGGATTATTCCATTCACCCGTGGTACCACCCACATTTCGAATACAACCTTCTATCTCAAACGATAACAGTCTGATCTAGAGTACAACCATTGCACTCGCTTCATTAGCGGTTAACGCCCGCTGACTACGCATGAGGTTACTTGGATTCCAAAAGGAATAGTTATACTGCAAATATCAATTTACAGCTCCTATCTCACTTTTCTATCTTTCACATCATGTTCTCGGGGAGGTCTTTTCACAAAGGAATACAGGGAATTCTTCCAGCCACGGAATTCCTCTCTTTATCGATCATCGATACTGTATCGTTCTAAGCTACTTTTCCCGTCTACAAATTCGTATATTTAAAGATTACTTTAATCAACATAATCTTATATTCAATCGTTCCAACTTTCATCTACTATGACATTTGCAAAGCTCATAGTCAGAATCATGTTATATTTAACGATTGTAATGAACCACTGCACTAAAGTCAACACTTTCACTTAATAAAAATATACTGTGCAAGTACAGTATATCGCTATAGACAAAAAAATAACCTACAGCAACGGGCTGTAGGCCAACATAGTATGTTAAAAAGGGGGTCATAGGTACATTATAGATGGTGATTGTTAAGAGAAGATGTTTCCTATATTACAGTTTCATTACAATAGGTAAACTTTTATCATAAAAATCAATAAAAAAGGTGTTACAAATGGAGAAACTCCACCTGTAACACCGATTATTTCATCTATTTGTTACTAAAATAAAAATTAATCTAACACTTCTACAAATGCATTATTTGTACGCAATGCTTGTACCACATGCTCTACATCGGCTTCCATCACAGAAGCAGATAATACATATTTAAGATCATCATAGTCTTTTTCTGTCGCATTGCTTGCACTGTATGCTGCATCATTGTCACTGTCGCTACGAGGAGAATCTTCACCCTCAAGACGATCTTCACGATTTTCAATGATAGCCGTTGGAGCAACAATACCGCCTGGACCTGCTCCAGATGGAGCTCCTGCTGTACCTACAGCACCGCCTGTATTTGTAGCAATCGGAACGAGTGGTACTAATACTTTACCACTTTGACTAATTTGGTGTGGCAATCGTCCCACCTCAAGTTGTTTTACATTGAACGTTTGCAGAGCTGTTCTAGCACCCTCTGCTTGATCTTCTGTTTGAAAATAAGCTTGAATATGTTTAGTCATTGTCATTACCTCCTTGCTGTATTTTAAATACGTATTACAGACATACTATTTAAGAAAAAGAAATCTTTTCGTGGTGCGTTACACTTACAATGCTTTTAGTATTTCACGTACAAACGCAGGCTCGTCTTTTGGCGTACGAGAAGTGATAAAATTACCATCTACAATCGCTTCACCATCTTCAAACGTTGCTCCTGCATTGACCATATCGTCTTTTAGCGGAGGGAACGAAGTGATCGTACGTCCTTTAAGCAAATTAGCACTTGCCAGAATTTGTGGACCGTGGCAAATCGCTGCGATTGGTTTTTTCGCTGTATTTACTTCAGTAACAAATTTCAAAATGTCTTGATCCAAACGCAAGCCTTCCGGTGAAGAACCACCAGGGATTACAACTGCATCATAATCCGCAGCATTAACTTCACTGATTGCTTTTTCGATCGTGTATTCCTCTTTACCGTTTTTACCTTTCACCGTTTCTCCTTTTTGGAGACCGATGATATCTGCATCATGACCTGCTTTTTTTAGCTCGTCATAAGGTACCTGCATTTCGGAATCTTCAAATTGGTCTGCTAATAAGAATGCTACTTTACTCATGGGAATTGTTCTCCTTTCGTGTTGCTATCTAGTTAATCAATACAGTATAGTACTGTAATTGTTCTCGCTTTCTTATTACCCTGTTCTCCTGTTCTTCTACCACAATCAGCTCTTGAATTGATAAATAAATAACAAAAAGGACAATCTTTTGTCCGAAAGATTGCCCTTTTCATCTTGTTAATATTATATTTTTGATCACGATCATCTACATATCAACGTATTAATTTTTAGCAGCAGGGCTATCAATAATCAATGTTACTGGTCCCCAATTGGTCAGAGATACATCCATATCTGCGCCAAATATTCCTGTTTCTACACCTACGCCTAGACTGCATAAAGCCTCGTTAAACGCTTCATAGATAGGGGTAGCGACTTCAGGACGTGCAGCATCACTGAACCCCGGGCGCTTTCCTTTGCGGCAATCTCCATATAACGTAAACTGGGATACCGATAATACTTCACCACCGATATCTTGTAGACCTAGATTCATTTTACCTTGCTCATCTTCAAAAATACGAATGCCTGCTACTTTGCCTGCAAGATACTTCGCATCTTCGATCGTATCCGTATGAGTAACACCGACTAACACCATTAATCCTTTACCAATCTGCCCGACAATTTCTTCATTTACAGTGACAGAAGCATGTTTGCAACGTTGAACGACTACTCTCATAAATTCAAATCCTGCCTTTCTATGTAGAAAAGAAGCTAAACATTCCAGTAAAGGAGATTAGCTTCTTTTCAATTTGTATCATCATGTGTTGGTTTTACTGCATAATCCGGTGAACGGTATATACATCTTGGATTCGTTTGATTTTATCAACAACCGATTGCAAATGATCGGTATTACGAATCAGAATCGTCATATGAATCATTGCCATTTTGTTTTTGTCTGAACGTCCAGACACAGCCGAAATATTGGTTTTATTTTCAGCTACTGTCTGCAACACTTCATTTAGCAATCCACGGCGATCATGACCGGTAATTTCAATATCAACACTGTAGTTCGATTCGACTGCATTTTCCCAGCCGACTTCGATAATACGTGCTGCTTCACTGTTATCACTGACATCAGGCACATTGGTACAATCGCTACGGTGAATCGAGACACCCCGTCCGCGTGTAACATAACCGACAATATCATCACCTGGAACTGGATTACAACATCGAGCAAAACGAACTAATAGATTATCAATACCTTTGACGCTCACGCCATTGGTTGGACGTGGACGTTTTTCTTCCGGTGCTGTTTTGACTTCTTTAACCTGTTCGCTCAGTTCAATAATTGCAGATTCTTCTTGTTCTTTACGCAATTTTTCAGTTAAACGTGTACAGACTTGAGCTGCTGTAATGCCGCCAAATCCTATAGCAGATAACATATCTTCGCTATCATGAAAGGCAAACTTTTTACCGACTTCGACTAACTTATCATCGGTTAACCAGACAGAAGGCTCCAGATTTAGGCGTTTGATTTCACGTTCTAATGCATCGCGACCTTTTTCTACATTCTCTTCACGTTTTTCTTTTTTGAACCATTGCTTAATTTTGCTACGTGCATGAGAAGACTGTGCAATTTTGAGCCAATCTTGACTTGGGCCATATGAATGTTTGGAAGTCAAAATTTCAATAATATCGCCTGTTTTTAAGCGGTGATCGAGCGGTACAATACGACCGTTGACTTTAGCACCAATCGTTCGATTCCCCACTTCGGTATGAATACGGTAAGCAAAATCTAGCGGTACTGAACCGATTGGTAATTCAATGACCTCGCCTTTTGGTGTAAATACAAACACTAGATCAGAGAAAAAGTCCATTTTAAGGGATTCTACAAATTCAGAAGCATCTTTCGCTTCATGCTGTAATTCGAGAATTTCTTTGAAAAAAGGAACTTTATTTTCGATTGTACCTGTTGTGCCTTCTTTGTATGCCCAGTGAGCCGCAATACCAAATTCAGCGGTGCGGTGCATATCCCATGTACGAATCTGTACTTCTGTAGGTTCACCATTTGGTCCTACAACGGTAGTATGCAAAGACTGATACATATTTGTTTTAGGCATCGCGATATAGTCTTTAAATCGACCAGGCATCGGCTTCCATAAGGTATGAATAATACCGAGTGTTGCATAACAATCTTTAATATTATCTACGATAATACGGATCGCCAGCAGATCATAGATTTCATTAAATTGTTTATTTTTGATCGTCATTTTTTGATACACACTATAGATATGTTTCGGTCTACCGGAAAGGTCAGCTTCTACACCCATCTCTGATAGCTTTTCATTAATACGACCGATAACATTATCGATATATTGTTCACGTTCAGCACGTTTTTTGTGCATCAAATTAGCAATACGATAGTACTGTTGTGGATTCAAGTAACGAAGTGCAATATCTTCCATTTCCCATTTAATCGCCGAAATACCCAGACGATGAGCAACAGGACAGAAAATTTCAAGCGTTTCGTACGCAATCCGGCGTTGGCTTTCTTCGGATTGGTATTTGAGCGTACGCATATTATGCAGACGGTCAGCCAGCTTGATTACAATTACGCGGATATCTTGCGCCATTGCGATAAACATTTTACGGTAATTCTCATTTTGTTGTTCTTCTTTGGAGCGGAATTTAATTCGTTCTAGCTTGGTTAGACCATCAACCAGCATGGCACAATTATCGCCAAACCGGGTACGAATTTCATCAAGGGATACGGTGGTATCTTCAACAACATCATGCAGAAGTGCGGCGATAATGGAGATCGTATCCATTTCCATGCCAACAACAATATCTGCAACCGCCAAAGGATGCAAAATATAAGGTTCTCCTGACTTCCGCACCTGGCCGTGATGGGCTTGATCAGCAAACTCATAGGCTTCCCGTATGCGGTGAAGATCCTTTTCTTTAATGTAGGCGGACGCCTTTTCAAGTAATCGCTCTATGCCCATAGAATCGTTGTCGTATCCTTTCTATTTATAAATAAACATTGTGAGTTCCTTTAAAAAAAACAAAGAATATCACCTGTTTTCACATCTTTTTTAAAATTTTCAGTAGTTGTCAAAAATACATATCAAAATGGAACCTGCCCATATCTGTGTGGCATCAGGTTCCGAAAAGGGGATTTCCTATAATTATGCCTCTTGCACGTATCCGCGTCAACCATTCTGGATGAATGGTTTATGAAGATTATCAAGCTTTTCTGAAAAACGTTATTGAAAAAAACATCCAAACTCATTAAGCTATTAAAGATATGCGTTCTAGTTGTGAGTCAGACAGTTGTTTCATGATTGAAGTAGTGCCATTTGATACAGAGGAGTGAATAGCGTGCAGCGTGAAATTCAAGTGAATGAGAAACTGCCTTTATTTCAGGGATTGCTGTTAAGCTTACAGCATCTTTTTGCTATGTTCGGAAGTACTGTTCTTGTTCCTAATCTATTCCATGTTGATCCAGGTATGATTTTATTGATGAATGGTATAGGAACCCTGCTTTACATTTGGATCTGTCGGGGCAAAATTCCGGCTTATCTCGGTTCTAGTTTTGCTTTTATCGCTCCAGTTACCCTTGTTTTGACCAAATACGGATTTGATGAGAATGGATATTCTCTAGCTTTAGGTGCTTTTATTATAACAGGAGTTATCTTTGCACTAGTCGCTCTTATTGTAAAATATGCTGGTACACGCTGGTTAGATATTGTATTCCCACCAGCAGCGATGGGCGCTATTGTGGCTTTGATCGGACTTGAACTGATTCCGGTTGCTGCACAAATGGCTGGATTTATAGCTCCTTCAGGTACAGATGCAAGTACATGGGCTCCTGATATGAAAGTCATTACGTTATCGCTGATTACACTGGGAGTTACCCTGCTAGGTGCAGTAACGTTTCGTGGATTTCCCAAAATCATACATATTCTAATTGGTATTGCTGTTGGTTATGGACTCGCTTTTCCGATGGGATTAGTCGATACCACCAAAATTCATGAAGCAAGCTTTATCCAATTACCACAGGTTGTGACACCTTCATTTAACTGGTCTGTTATTTTGACTATTATTCCAGTGGCATTAGTTGTTATTGTAGAACATGTAGGTCACTTGCTAGTCACCAGTAATATTGTCGGCAAAAATTTATCCAAAGATCCAGGGCTACATCGTTCCTTATTAGGTAATGGTATTTCTACGATCTTATCCGGGTTTGTCGGTTCTACACCGAATACTACTTATGGTGAAAATATCGGTGTTATGGCGTTGACCAAAGTGTACTCTATTTATGTGATTGCAGGTGCAGCGGTATTCGCTATCGTATTATCATTCTCAGGTACATTTACAGGAGCAATCTCTGCTATTCCTCAACCGGTTATGGGCGGTGTTTCTCTACTGCTATTTGGAGTTATTGCTGCGTCTGGTCTACGTATTCTGGTCGAGCAAAAAGTCGATTATTCCAAAGCGCAAAATATGCTACTTACTACTATGGTACTGATTACAGGTCTAAGCGGAGCGACTTTGAAATTTGGCTCTGTAGAGTTAAAAGGCATGGCACTTGCTACGATTGTAGGTATTGTACTGAGTTTGTTTTTCCGTTTGCTACATGTAACCGGATTATCGAATGATAAAGACGATCCATCTTTGCCAGCCAAAAATCCAGATTGATAGATTAATATATTCATCTTCACTACTTTAAATAAAAAAGACTACCTTTAGCGTACAAAGTAATTGTACAAAGGTAGTCTTTTTTATTGAATGCTATGCCTTGTTTCTTTTTAGAAATAGCGTTGTATTTTCTGTTCGAGATATCAAGGTCATGATGACCATCCCAAGCAAGTCATTTTCTTATAATACGAGTCATATACCATACTCAATATATGGTTGCTGAATAACGCTCACATCTGTTCGCTCGACGTGTTATAGGAAAATAATTTGCTTATTTTTTGAGTCTGAAAATACGAGCTATTCCATTGTGAATCCATTTCGATTCTTTGGTCATCAAAGGGCCCAAAATTGCTAAAATTAATACATAGATTGCAGCAAACGGTTGTAAAATCGCAGCCAGTCCACCAGCAGCACCCAGATTCGCTACAATAATTGAAAACTCACCACGCGACATAATCGTTAGCCCTACATTGGATGAAGATTTAGGTGACAATTTAGCTGTTTTGCCTGCTAACATTCCTGCCGAGTAATTACCAATCATCGTCAAAATCACAGCGCCGATTGCTAACCAGACAGCATTTCCACCTAATGACAATGGATCAATCGTTAATCCAAAGCTAAAGAAGAACAATGCGCCAAAGAAATCACGGAAAGGTAAAATAATTTTTTCGATCCGATGCATATGCGAAGTTTCGGCAAGAACAAGCCCTACTAACAAAGCACCGATTGCTTCTGCGACATGAATCGTCTCGGAAAATCCAGCAATTAAAAATAATGCAGCAAATACAGTACACATAAAAATTTCATTCGACGGGATATTGAGTAGCTTATTCAATAACGGTACAGCTTTGCGTCCAATGACTAAGATGAGTAACATATATCCAAGTGCCAAAGCAGCCGATAGAAGAATACCACCAATAGAAGTTGCTCCACTTAACAATAGACCGGAGAGTACAGACAGATACACTGCTAAAAATACATCTTCAAACATAATAATGCCGAGTATCATTTCTGTTTCTGGATTAGCAGTCCGTTTGAGATCAACTAACACTTTCGCTACAATCGCGCTAGAAGAGATCGTTGTAATCCCTGCAATCACCAATGTTTCTTTGATGCCGAATCCAGTAGCAAAACCGAACAGCAATCCAAGTGTAAAGTTAATTCCAATATAAATCGTTCCGCCAATCGCTATTGATTTACCGGCTTTGACCAACCGACCTACCGAGAATTCGAGTCCCAGATAGAACAGCAGGAAAATAACGCCGATCTTTCCCATAAATTCAATCAATTCCGCACTTTGAATAAATCGAAAATCTAAAATGCCGAATACCGGTGCATGAGGTCCTACAGCCATTCCTGCTAAAATATAAAAAGGAACTACCGAGAACTTCAATTTGGATGCAAGTAATCCTGCTAGTGCTACTAACAGAACAGCAATCCCAATCTCAAAAACAATATAGTCCATATTATCCAGACCCCCTCTCAAGCAATTGCTTAAGAATCTGAATACCACTACGCTCACCAGCTACTACAAGTGTATATCCTTCTTGAAGTACATATTCTGGTCCTGGACTGATCTTCTGCTTACGACTGGATTCAATACTTGCAATAACGACAGTGCCTGTATTTTCCCGAATCGCTAAGTCGCCAATCGTTTTACCCAGACAATCCATATTTCTTTTCAATTTGTACCATTCGATACTTAATTGAGATAACGATAATTCAGCTTGTTCCAGTCCACTAGGTCGATAACTCATCCCACCAATAATACTAGCAATTTGACGAGCTTCTACATCTCCAAGTGTAACGACCAACTCATACTCTTCCGGGCTGTCCGGTGGATTGTGAAAAATCTCTCGCTTCCCATCTTCATGGACAATAATCGAAATTTTCTCACTCTCTTCTGTTTCTACTGAAAATTTCCTGCCAATACCGGGTAAGTCCGTCTCACGAATGTTAGCCATACTTCCCCCTCCTTTATCTTTAAAATAGCATGACTATTTGATACAGAAAGAACTGTACATACAGTATGCTTCTACAATGTTATACGGGCTTCTATTCAATAGGTTTCATAAAAAAACTCATTTTTGACCAATTTAGCTCAAAAAACGCCAAAAAACCCGATTTACCAATAATAGTTATTGGCAATCGGGTGATATTACAACACTTTTTATATATGATTCTTTTTATTTCCCGGGAAATGCTCTGTTTTAGAACGGATATTGTGTCAATGTGAACACATCAACGTCTGGCAATTTTTCACGACCATTTAAATCTTGCAACTCGATCATAAATGCTGTACCAACTACATTACCACCCAATTGACGAATCAAATTGATGGATGTAGCAATAGTTCCACCTGTAGCAAGTAGATCATCAGCAATCAGAACATTTTGTCCTTCTGTGATCGCATCAGCATGCATTGCCAGACTATCTTGACCATATTCAAGCGCATAATCAGCTTGAATCGTTTTGTAAGGAAGTTTACCAGCTTTACGAATAGGTACAAAAGCTACACCTAATGCATAAGCAAGTGGCGCACCTACTACAAAACCGCGTGCTTCTGGACCAGCAATCACATCAATTTGTAAATGCTCAACCATTTTTTTCAATTCATTGATAGACTGTTGGTAGACAGGTCCATTTTGCATCAAAGTGGTGATATCTTTAAAACTGATTCCTTCTTGCGGGAAATCAGGAATCACGCGAATATACTCTTTAAAATCCAAAAAAATCTCCTCCTCAAAATAAAAACCTGTATAACCCTATACTTTTTTTGTTATGACGCGCCTTGCATGCGGGAAATCATCCATGATGTTAACTGCGGCAGATCACTTTCACATAACATATATTCCATTTCAGCCAGCTCGCTAAGTTCCTGATACCGCTTCGAACTATCCAGAGGACGTTTGGAAGGAGAAGTATTAACCGTAACCTTTCCTTGCTCTCGGATAATAAATTCCAGTTCCTCGAATACTTCCAGCATAAGCTGTACCATTCTTATTGAACTGGATGTTTTTTGACTCAGGTAAGGAATAAGCTCATCTTCATGAACAAATTGCTGATTGCTTTTGACAAGCCATCCATAGATCAATTTAAATTGATCTCGATCAGGTTTTTGCAGAAGTTCCTGCTGTTGCCGCTTATCATGGAGAAGAATGATATTTTCAAGAGAAGTGAACTGGGCAAAAATCATATCCAATTGCCCTGTATGCGCTGGTAAAGACAATACACATAACGTGCGTACAGCTTCTGCACCATATTGCATAGAAATAGTATTGCCAGCGATAATGCCAGCCTTTCTATCATAACCCCAAAGGGATACATCACACAATTGGCTTTTTAATAAATCTTCATCTTCTTCACTTAATATCGCCCATTGTCCTTGTTCCATCGCCATATAACGTCCAAATTGTTGACGAACTTTAGTCAATTCACTATCGATCGCTTTGCAATCACGACGATCCCAGATTTGTAAGCCCGGTACAGCGATATCCTGAATCATCAATTGAGGTTTGCGATTACCCCGCCATTCATTGATACTCGTTTCGGCAAGCAGATCGATATGATCTCCTTCAGCAAGTAAACCCGCAAGTTCTCCTTTACCAAAAGCAACACCTTCTATCATCGTATCCCCTTGCTCTACAACTAATCGCAGATGTGTACCTGTTTTACCAATCGTTTTGGCTTGAATCACTTTAACACCGCGCAACACAATCCGGGGTAATGGATTAGACATCCCAAATGGAGCCAACTGATCTAATTCTTCAATCGCAGATAAAGATAACTCGCTTAACTCACATTCACAATCCGCTTGTGTCTGTGGAACCAACTCTTTTTCCGTTAAGATCGTAGCTGCTCGCTCATTCAAAGCGTGACGAAAAGCATCCAATTGATCACGATGAAGTGTCATTCCTGCCGCCGCTGGATGTCCTCCAAAATGATCCATTAAATCGGCACAGTTCAGTAGCGCTTGATAAATATCGTATCCGTCAATCGAACGAGCAGAACCTTTACACAGCCCTGTTACGGGATCAATTCCCAATACAATCGTAGGACGATAATAACGATCTAACAATTTAGAAGCCACAATCCCAACTACACCTGGATTCCAACCTTCTCCTGCGACTACAATCACATCTGGAATCTCTTTGGTCTGTCCCTCGTATCCTTTTGCAACCATCTGATGTGCTTCTTGAGTGATCGTATTTACAAGCTCCTGACGAGATTTGTTTAATTGATCCAGCTCATGAGAAATATAATCGGCTTGCTCTGCATCTGTTGTAGTCAACAATTCTACAGCACGCATCGCATGTTCCATTCGTCCACTTGCATTGATACGTGGAGCCATTGCAAATGCAATATGTGTAGCCGATACTTGTTCATGTTCAATACCAGCTACATTCATCAAAGCGGTAATCCCTACAAATGAACTATTTTTCATTTTTTCTACACCTGCACGTACCATCATGCGGTTCTCACCTTCAAGTGGCATCAGATCGGCTACCGTACCGATAGCGACGATTTCTAACCATTGCTCAGGCATAGAACCTAATAAAGCGTGAGCAAGCTTAAAAGCAACCCCAACACCTGCTAACCCTTTAAAAGGATATGGGCAATAAGGTAGCTTCGGATTCACTAACGCATACGCTTGTGGCAACACAGCAGGTGGTTCGTGATGATCGGTAACAATAACATCTATACCATATTGCGCTGCATGAGCAATTTGTTCTACTGCACTAATACCTGTATCCACGGTAATAATTAAGGTTACACCTTGTGCATGAGCTTGATCGATCGCATGTTGATGCAGTCCATATCCTTCTTTGGAACGATGAGGAATATACGTATCAAAGTCAGCCTGTAAATGACGCAACAAATAGATCATAAGGGTCGTACTGGATACACCATCTGCATCATAATCCCCGTAGATCCATATTTTTTCCTTTTGTTCTAAAGCTTGACGTATTCGTCCGACCGCTTCTGTCATCCCTGCTAGCAAATACGGATCATGAATATCATCACGACTTCCATGAAGAAAATGCAGTGCTCGTTGTTCCTCTGTATAGCCTCTACTGGTTAAAAGAGTAGACATTAATGAAGATATGCCCAACTTGTTCGCTAGAGACTGTGAAATCGTCTGATCAGGACGACGAATATTCCAATGATATTGTGAATGAATCATATGGTTCCTCCTTATTGAAGCATACCGTTTCCAGATGTATCTCTGCTTTGTGTCAGTTCATAATTCGATTTATACGGATATCCACCGTTATAAGGCACTACCTGTACCTGTACACTACTGACATGAGCAAAACGACTTAACAATAAATTTTTGGCATACTCTGAAATTTCTGCCGCTTCTCGAACCGTAATTTGTGGATTCACACTGATTTTAAGATCGATTTTGACACTGTCTCCTACTTCTTGTGCTTTTAATTCTTCTACAGTGATAACACCCTGTACACGTTGTACGGTATCCATAAAATCTACAGCATCCTGTTGATCTAATTCTTGTACCAGTGATCCATAAATAGAATGCTTCGCAATTCGATATCCTTGACGCCATACAATACCAGCCACCAGAATAGCTGAAATCGGTTCGATATAATACAGTTGATCGATATTCAGTTCCAAAGCTGCAATTGTACTTAACATCCCGGCAAGCACCAGAATAGAAGAGTACAACGAATAACGGTGATTATCTACATCATCTGCTAGACGAGCATTTTTTTGCTTTTTCGCATAACGATAACGATAACGGAATACCGCTTCATTGATAGCAATAGATAAAAATACAGGAATAATCGCATACGGCTTAGGATCAGGAGTCTCTATAGACATCATATCTCGTATAGCTGAAATGCCAATTTCTAATCCACCTAACAACAAAAGCACAGTTATCATCAAGTTAGCAAATGGAGCACCTGTTTTGGCAGGAGGTTGATTTTGCGCTAATTTGTTATGTTGGCGTGTGTGCTGTTTTGCAGTCCCATTGGGATTGGATAAACGTTCGACAAGACTACTTGCCGCTGTAGAAGCTGTATATAATGCATCTCCCATCAATGCTTTATTGTTAGCAATATAACCGGTAACTCCTTTGACAATCGCCAATCCGAGTCCCGTAACAACCGATGTCCAAAACACCTTTTCTCCTTGATGGATATCTTGGTTTTTCACGATTTCCCCTCCTAAAACAACATAAAGCCGCGTCTGTAACAGGACGCGGCTTCAACATGTTGGACTTGCAATGTTACGCCGTCGTTTTAGACGGAGTTTTCGCTTTTGGTTTTTGTCTGTTTTTAAGCAATAACCACAATGGGCTAGCAATAAAGACAGAAGAGTAAGCACCAAATACAAGACCAAGAATCATTGCTAATGAGAACATACGAATCGACTCACTGCCGAATATGAACAAACATACGCAAGCGATAAATACAGTTAATACTGTATTTAGTGAACGAGTCATGGTTTGAGAAATACTGTTGTTGACGATGGTTTTAACATCACCAGTTTTCTTCTGTTTAGAGAAGCGTAGATTTTCCCTGATACGGTCAAAGATAACGACAGTATCATTCAGCGAGTAACCGATAATAGTCAGGATCGCTGTAATAAAGGTAAGATCGACTTCCAAACGGAAAATAGAGAAAATCGCAATTACGATAAATGCATCATGAAGCATTGCTACAACCGCAGCGACAGCAAAGCGCCATTCAAAACGAATCGTAATGTAGATAATAATACCCAAACTTGCAGCTAATACTGCCCATAGAGCATTACGCTCTAATTCTTGTGCAATCGCTGGGTCTACCGTGTTGACTTCAAAAGAAGCTCCACTATCCAATTGTTTGGTAAATGCTTGTTTGAACTGATTTTCTTGAGTATCACTTAATACTTTTTCGAAACGGACATTCATTCGTCCATCACCGATTGTAATACTAGGATCATCACTCAATTTTAAAGCTTCAATAACTGGTTTGGCTTGAGCTTCTGTGATTGGTTTTGTTAATGTGACATCCACATTAGAACCTGAACGGAAATCAACGCCATAATTTAATTTGAAGATCGCTAGACTCAAAATACCAAGTACGATCAAAATGATCGAGAACGTATAGAAATACTTACTGATTTTGACAAAATCATAATTCCACTTAAAGCGCACTGCGTTCACTCTCCTTTACACCGAACGACTTCGCTTTGGTAATAATCTTTCCTTTGAGAAGCAAAGATAGCAAGAAGCGAGAGAAGAACACATTCGTCAAGATACTTACTATGATATTAAGAATCAATACTAATGCAAAACCTTTTACTGCCCCTGTACCTAATGCGAACATTACAGCACCAGCAATAATCGTTGTGATATTAGCATCCATAATTGTTCCGAATGAATTACGTCCACCTGCTTTGAATGCAGACAATAAGCTCTTACCACTACGAAGTTCATCTTTGATCCGTTCGTAGGTAATAATATTCGCATCTACACCCATACCAACCCCGAGAATAAATGCTGCAATACCTGGCAAGGTTAATGTAAAGTCACCTGCAATAAAGATCATAACCAACAACCATGTATGAACGATAATACAGAAACCTGCAATAAGACCAGGCACACGATAGACTAGAGCCATAAATAACAGGATCAAGATCGAACCAATAACACCTGCAAGCAATGTATCTTTCAACGATTGTTGACCTAATGTTGCGCCAACACTTTGTGAATACACTTCTGTCAATTTAAGTGGCAAAGCACCCAAGTTGATCTGGTCTTTCAATTGTTGTGCTTCTTCTTGTGTATACGTACCTGTAATAACAGCTGTTCCGTCTGAAAGTTCACCTTGTACTCTAGGAGCAGAAAGCAATTGATCATTTAGGAAAATAGCTAAGTTTTGACCTGTCAAACGTTTAGTGATCTCAGCAAATTTGCTTGCATCTTTCAACTTAATCGCAATTTGTGGCTCATTCAGTTGAGTGTACGAAATAGATGCTCCATTTTCTGTGAAATCATTACCTGTCAATTCTACTTTACAATATACTTTAAGCGGATCTTGTGCTGCTGGATCCTGCTCTGCTGCGCCATTGTATGTATCTCCAGGGGCAGTTGTAGCTTCTCCAGTCGTTGGATCAACATTAATTTCTTGTGTTGCTCCTGCCGATTGAGTCGATACTTCATTGCTGTCTTTGGAAGTCGATTTACTCGTAGCATCAGATTTTTTAGTGCTACTTGTAGATTTGCTTGTTGCTTCATCTTTTTTCGCAGAAGAATCTGTTGTACAGCCATCTGCGCTACGGAATGTTAATTCCGCTGGTTCTTTCATCGTTTGGCGAACTGTTGCTTCGTCTGTAACTCCAGCAATTTTCAGACGAATACGATCTGTACCCTCTGTTGTAATTTCTGGTTCACTGGTTCCCAAAGCATTTGCACGTTGTTCCAAACTTTTTGCTGTTTGCAATAATGATTCCCTGGTGACTTGTTCCCCCTGCGTGGTTGGCGTAGCCTGATACAAAATCTCGAAACCGCCTTTAAGATCCAGTCCTAAACGAACATCCTTAAATAACGGTGTCGTTGCGCCAATAACGCCAGCAACGACGAGCATAACGACTACGAAGCTGATGATTCTTTTCATCCCGTGTGTGGTTCCCCTTTCATTCTCAATATTCCTATTATAGCGATGGCACAAATTACAGTCAATTTACCACTGGTCTGCAAAATAAACAAGCTGATGTCGATAAAGTACCGACTCCAGCTTATCATTGGTTCATGCTGTTATTCAACAGTTTATGATTGATCCAACGGTGCCTGGTTCCAAGTATCTGGTGCGCTTTTATAAGATGACATTGTTACATAATTCATAAACTGATTTACCCTCATCGACAAAATGTCACTAACCAACTCATGAAGTTTGGGCATCCCCTGCTTATCATATTTGTGGCCGAGGCAATCCCATATCTCATCTGAAGTCACATTTTCGTAGCCAAGCAGACGAAATTCTTCTGCTTTACTTTCGCATAATGTCTCAATTACTTCAGTAAGCTCGGCATTGGTCAATTCTTCCATCGCCATTGGAGCACCTTTCCTTCCCACACTTGATTACCCTGTCTATTTTTTTATTTGTCCATGCTCAACATTAAGTAATTCTGCATTGAATTGGAATCTCCTGCTACATTCACAAGATAATAAAATAAAGATAAGCAGAAGCTATTGCCAAAGAAATAAGTGTTAATGGTAATCCTACTTTCAAAAATTCCATATAACTAAAATGATGTTTTTCACGATGAGCTATAGCAGCGACCAATAGATTGGAAGAAGCACCGATTAATGTTCCATTTCCACCAATACAAGCACCTAGGGATAAAGCCCACCAGAGAGGGTTAAGCACAGCAGGCGCATCTGCATTCATTTGCACTCCTGCTTCTTGAATTAAAGGAATCATCGTCGCAACCCATGGGATATTATCAATCGCCGCAGATACCAGACCTGTTATCCACAATATAATCATCGCTGCAAATCCCAGATTTCCATTCGTTAATTCTAATAATTGTGTAGCTCCCAGACTAATCCATCCTGTATCGACTAGACCGCCTACCAATATAAATAGCCCGATAAAAAACAAAACGGTTTCCCATTCGATCTCACGCCAGATTTCGCCAGTACGCCACTGGGATCGAGTGCTGACTAACAGCATCAATACAGCGCCGCTTAAAGCAATCACAGGAGTCTCAATGCCTATCCAGTTCTGACTTATAAACGCAAGCAACGTCAATATAAATATAATCAATATCGCTATTGCGCGACGAGGGTTCTGAATATAAGAACGCGCTTCTTCCTCCAAATGTTGCAGTGGAACCTTGAGTGAGTGTTGCCGGAATGATTTGCGATAAAACAACAATAACAGTCCTACATTTACAACCAATAATATAAGTACAATAGGTCCAAGTACTGTCAGAAATAAATTAAAAGTCAACTGAGTATTAGCTGATCCGATCCAAATATTCACCGGGTGCCCAATCAATGTCGCAGCACCGCCCAGATTACTCACCAAAATCTCAGCAATCAAAAAAGGAACAGGATTCAGCTCTAATTTACGAGTAATCACAAATGTGACCGGTACGATCAATAATACCATCGTGACACTATCTAACAGTGCTGAACCAATAGCAGTCAAACAGGTCAGCAAAAGCATAACCCGTACAGGCCCGCCTTTCGTCCATTTCAGACTATAGATCGCTGCATACGGTATCAAGCCACTTCGATTCATCACAGCCGCAATGAGCATCATACCGATCCAGAGAAAGATCGTATTCCACTGGATATGCATCATATAAGCATCTTGCCAATGCACAATACCAATCACAAGAAAAATCAGAGCTCCTGCTAACGCAACTAACGCTCTACTGATCCGATCGGTCATCCAAACTGCATATATGATCAAAAAGATCACAATCGCTGCCACAGGCTGCCATGAACTCATCAACGCTGTCGGTTGCATATTGCACCTCCTTATTCATACTTTATGTTTATCCTATCTACTTCAATATATCATCTTCAAGCAAAAAACGGACCTGTTAATCAGGCCCGCTTCGATGTAAACATTATTATTAAGGATCAATACACGTAATTATTTAGTCAAAACAGGTGCTTTTTCGCCTGTTGCATGACTGATTGAAGCACGATCAAATGTTAATTTAGTAACATCGTTTACGCGCAAAACAACGATATCGTCTGTGATTTCAGCAATCGTACCGTGCAATCCACCGATCGTTACCACTTTATCACCTTTAGACAATGTATTTAACATCATTTTACGTTGCTTTTGTTTCTTTTGTTGCGGACGAATCAGTAAGAAGTAAAAAATAACGAACATAAATACAAATGGAAGGATTGCTCCCCAGATACCGCCTGTTCCACCTGCAGCTGCTGCTGTTTCAAACATGTTATTTCCCCCTTTTTCTTATCAACCATTAATCGAAAAACAATATCATATCGTTTTCGATGGATGTCATGTACATACCGTTTTTTAGAACCCTTTATCATTATCATGTAGTCCATATTGCGTGAAGAACTCTTCTTTGAAGTCGAGAAGACGATCATCCATAATCGCTTGACGTACATTTTTCATCAGATTCAATAAGAAATGCAGATTGTGATAAGTGGTCAATCGTAGACCAAATGTCTCGTCTGCTTTGATGAGGTGACGCAGATAGGCACGGGAATAATTCCGACACGTATAACAATCACAGTTCGGATCAAGTGGTCCAAAATCACGTGCATATTTTGCATTACGCACCACTACGCGTCCTTCACTAGTCATGGTTGTACCATTGCGTGCAATCCTTGTAGGCAACACACAATCGAACATATCTACTCCACGAATCGATCCTTCGATCAAAGCATCAGGCGAACCTACACCCATGAGATAACGTGGCTTATTGTGCGGAAGAAACGGTATAGTGAAATCCAAAGCTTGATACATCAAGTCTTTAGGCTCACCTACACTCAGTCCACCAATAGCATACCCCGGAAAATCCATCGAAGTCAAATCAAGTGCACTTTGTTTACGTAGATCTTCATGCATCCCACCTTGAACGATTGCAAACAGCCCTTGATCATGTGGACGACCATGACTTTCAAGGCAACGTTCTGCCCAACGAGTCGTACGTTCAAGTGACTTTTTCACATATTCATATTCAGCAGGATATGGAGGACATTCATCAAATGCCATCATAATATCCGAACCTAATGAATTTTGAATATCCATTGCAATTTCAGGAGATAAAAACAACTTATCTCCATTCAAATGCGATTTAAAATGAACGCCTTCTTCACTAATTTTACGCATATCGCTCAGGCTAAATACTTGGAATCCACCGCTGTCTGTCAAAATTGGGCGATCCCAGTTCATAAATTTGTGTAACCCACCAGCATCACGAATCAAATCATGTCCTGGACGAAGAAACAAATGATACGTATTACTCAAAATAATATGCGCATCCATCTGTTTTAATTCTTCTGGACTCATAGTTTTGACTGTTGCTTGTGTACCTACAGGCATAAAAGCAGGTGTTTCAATAACTCCATGCGGAGTATGAACACGTCCAAGACGTGCTCCTGATTGCTTACAAGTTTTGATATGTTCGTACGTAATAGGTCCAGCCATAGTATTGGTTCTCATCCTTCTGCTTATAAAATAGGATAGTCAGTCTTATCACTAAGTTAGCTTATCCTGTTAACGTCACTATAGATATAGCTTACAACAACGTTCATCAACAGTTAATTATACGGGAGCATCCCTATGAAATACAATCATTTTCTAATAAATAAACATCGCATCACCAAAGCTGAAAAAGCGATACTCCTCAGCTACTGCCTGCTGATAAGCATCCATAATATGCTCTCGTCCAGCTAATGCACTGACTAACATGACCAAGGTAGATTTAGGCAAATGGAAATTCGTAACCATTGCATCAACCAGACCAAACTCATGTCCTGGATAAATAAAAATCTGCGTCCAGCCACTAGAAACTTCGATCAATTGCCCTTTTGCTTCACGAGCTACAGTTTCCAGTGTACGTGCAGAAGTTGTACCTACAGCAATAATACGGCCACCGCGCGCTTTCGTTTCATTTAACAATTGAGCCGTCTCAGCAGACAATGAGTAAAACTCTTCATGCATCACATGTTCTTCAACCGTTTCGACAGACATAGGACGGAATGTACCTAATCCAACATGCAAAGTCACAAAGCCTACCTGTACACCTTTGGCTACAATTTGATCTAACAATTCTTTTGTAAAATGAAGCCCGGCTGTTGGTGCAGCTGCGGAACCTTCATGTTTTGCATATACCGTCTGATAACGTTCACGATCATCTAACTTTTCTTTAATATATGGAGGAAGTGGCATTTCTCCTAGACGATCTAGGATTTCTTGAAAAATCCCTTCATATCGGAAAGACAATACACGCATCCCCATATCCGATTCTTCTTCTATTACGGCTTCCAGCTCACCGCCAAAATCAATAACAGCGCCTTTTTTCAGCTTTTTACCTGGTTTTACTAGTGCTTCCCAACGATCACCTTCCAGTTGAGTTAATAACAATACTTCTGCTTTAGCACCTGTATCACGTTTGATCCCAAATAGACGAGCTGGAATTACACGTGTATCATTCAAAATCAATGTATCGCCTTCATGTAAATAATCTAAAATTTCACCAAAATGCTGATGTCTGACTTCACCTGTTTGTTTGTTTAAAGTAAGCAAGCGTGAAGCTGTTCGATCTTGCAATGGAACTTGAGCAATCAAATGCTCTGGTAATTCAAAATCATATACATCTACTTTCATGGTTCTACTTACCCCTTCGTAATTTGCACATTGTTATAATAATGTTGCAAGATTTGTTTATAATTTGATCCTTTGTCAGCCATACCTTTAGCGCCCCATTGGGACATACCTAATCCATGACCATTCCCGTTACCTGTAAATAAAAATCCACCTGCTTCAGTCACTCTAGCTACACCATCACCATTTAAAATCACCGTTGAGCTTGAACCTGTTCCCTGTCCTGAAGCTCCTAAAATAACAGTCCCGGCAGCTGGCATTTCATTTTGATCATTATTTGAACCTACAACTACATAATTTGCTGTATTTACCACATCAAACAATGTACTTGGTAGACTATTCAGTGCAGAACGGAACACATCTGGATACTTCACTTTCACAACAGCTCCATTTACTTTGATTTCAGTAACACGTCCAGAAGGACCACGCTGAGAAACCTGAATAGAAGTGATTGTAGATGGTAAGCTTGCGGTTGTTTTACCTTTTAACGTTGCCAGTATTTGCGCCGAAGTAAAAGGGCCACGTATCCACTGATAGCTATTGGACTCAGGTAATAATTCTAACACAACAGCTTGATCACCTGGATTCATTTGACCTACCATAGATACATTACTTTGTACCACTGGTAAAGGACGCACATTTGTATTTTTAGCAGTAACTGTCATATAGTCTAGTCCAGCCGATGTTTTCTTGCCTGATAATTTTACATTATCTTCACGTACATAACCAGACTTTCCGTTATCTAATAATACATGATACCAATTTTTAAGCGCCGCTTGTGAAGCCGCATCTTCTTTTGATACCACACTCACAAATACGTCTCCACCGCCGTTCCATACTTCAGAAGGATCAGCTGAAGCCCCGCCACTATTGGCAGAAAATATCGCCTCAATCACTTTATTATTTTTTGTAACGATTTCACCTGCTGTAGCATCGACAGCCGCAATGATTCGTTTATCTTCTGCACTCACACCGTTATACGCTTGACTCAGTGTAGTATCGACCACATCTGCTATTTTAAATTTAGAACCTTGCTCTTGAAATCTAGCATAACTACGTGCAGCTACTGCTTGAGCTTTCAAAGCTTCTGCCGGCCATGAAGCAGATACTTCGCCACCGACTACCGAATACAGATACTCTTCCATAGGCAAAACATTAATCCATGCCAGTTGACCGTTGTAATTACTTATTTCAAAATCACCACGATATGTTCGAGCAGAACGTTCAGTCACTTGAGTCCCTGAATCGTTTCCTTGTAACATCATTTTGACATCTGTTCCACTAACCATATAATGATCAATCGGTGAGGGGCTAGTAATACTTGAAGTCACATTTGTACGTTTAATAAGCACCGCTTGTGTACTACTTACAGTAGTGAGCGTGATATCAGGTAATGATGTTGCTGCAACTGATTTAATACTTGCCAAAGAAGCCGCATCTGCTTCTTCCCCTACCCATACATTGTAAGCGAGAGCTCCGCCACTTTTAGTAATAGCGACAAATCCATCCAATCCAGCTGCACTGACAGTAGCAAGTCCAGCATTCGCTTGTGCTTCAGTTGCATAACTTCCCGCAGACAAATGGAAACCACCTTTTACCGCAGGTGTCTGACCATTCAAAATAGATCTTACTGTAGAAGCTACACGAGAAGCTCCAGTCGTAGCCGCTGCTTTAGAAGAATACATCCCTGTATACAATTGATATACGGTGCCACCATTTTTGGAAGCTGAGAATACGATAGGTTTATCACTTGTCGATTGTAATAGTTTGATCCCTGCCGCCGCTGTGGTGAAATCAGCCGTTTCCAATACTTTCACCCGATAGCCATCAATACCAAAGCTTGCTTGATTGCCAATAGATAACCAAGAATCAACTACTCCAGTCTTCGATTGACCTACACTAAGACTCCCTGCGGATTTCACATTAACTACAGGGACTATCGAAGAATATGTATTCCCCACATCTAAAAATAGCCCTACACGCACTTTTTCATTATCAACAGATGGTGTTGCTGCATAAGAAGATTGAGGCAATGTTCCTGCTAAAAGTATCACTACAGGCAAAAGCCATAATGTTTGCTTCCATTTTTTCAACGTTGTATTTACATTTGTAGTCACATTCATTCACTTGTTCCTTTCTTGAGTCCATACTTATACATCGACACTCTTATCCATTATACGCATAAGTAGTCCAAATGACTTGGTTTGCACCGAAATTCTCTTAAAATCCTTGCGACTGGTCATACTCAAGTCCTTTTATGCAAAATGTTTTAATATTCAAATCCTCTATTTCCTAGTCATGTCTTTCTCAGTCTATACTCGTTGTAAATTATATCTATATTACTACACTACATATTTAAAATTGCTCTATTTAACTTACAACACTCAACACTCAACACTCAACACTCAACACTCAACACTCAACACTCAACACTCAACACTCAACACTCAACACTCAACACTCAACACTCAACACTCAACACTCAACACTCCAAAATTATACGGATAGCTGAACAGTAAGCAACTTCTTTGAGTGCAAAAAAAGACTGACTATTTATAGCATCTTGCTCTCTACAAATAACCAGCCTTTTCGATTCATTCAATTTTATGCTTTTCCATTCAAATGATCAGGCATAGGTATCCCCAAATAATCATAAGCCATAGGCGTAACAATACGTCCTCGTGGAGTACGTTGTAGGAATCCTAACTGAAGCAGATACGGTTCATATACATCTTCAATCGTTTGGCCTTCTTCACCGATGGTAGCAGCGATAGTGTCCAACCCTACAGGACCACCGCGGAAATTATGAATCATCGCTTGCAATACCTTATGATCAATCTGATCCAATCCTCGCGGATCAACTTGTAACATATCCAATGCTTCGTCTGCAATCTCAGGTGTGATAATCCCATCGCCACGTACCTGTGCATAATCCCGTACACGTTTGAGTAGACGGTTAGCAATACGCGGTGTTCCTCTACCACGAAGTGCAATCTCGTCTGCTGCATCGCCTACAATATCAATTCCGAGAATCTCTGATCCCCGGCTTACAATAAAGGAAAGTTCATCGACTGTGTATAATTCTAGCCGACTCACTACTCCAAATCGATCACGCAAAGGAGCAGATAACAAACCTGCACGTGTTGTTGCACCAATCAATGTAAATGGCGGCAAGTCCAAACGTACTGAACGAGCACTAGGTCCTTTACCAATCATAATATCAAGCGCCGAATCTTCCATAGCCGGATACAAGACTTCTTCTACAGACCGATGTAATCGATGAATCTCATCAATAAACAATACATCCCCATCTTGCAGATTAGTCAGCAAAGCCGCTAGATCACCAGGACGCTCAATAGCAGGCCCTGAAGTTGTTCTTAAGTTAACACCAAGCTCATTGGCAATAATGTTAGCAAGTGTAGTTTTACCTAACCCTGGGGGGCCATATAAAAGAACATGATCCAACGCCTCGCCTCTCAACTTAGCAGCTTCAATATAAATTTTCATATTTTCTTTAATCCGAGTTTGCCCGATATATTCTGAAAGGTAACGGGGACGTAGACTCAGTTCCACCGCTTGGTCTTCCATCATCAAGTTAGCAGATATGATGCGGTCATCCGTCATCTTTATTCGCTCCCCTTCATCTTTTCTACCTGTCTTTTTAAATCTTTTTAAAATTTCATTACCACTATCTTTAAATATACCATAGCTATTCTAATATAAATATTTAGCACAAGATAAGTTCATAGATTGCCGTTTTTTAAAATAGTATCCATTGATCTCAATTACTATATTATTCATCATATGTGCAAAATAGAACTAAGCTTTCACCTTCATTAGCTTTGTTTCCAAATATACCAAAATAGAACGAATTTCTATTATTCCGATGTATTTAGCATAGTAATGACGTTAGCCAGTATACAACATTTTTAATGCTCTCTTCATAACATCATCGGCTGTATCGTCAGGGAATACTTCGTGTTTCAACGTTTGCCAGATTCGATCCAATTCGGTATCCGTATACCCCAGAGCTTTCAATCCATCACGTACTTCAGGCCATACTTCTCCAGAAGCAGTACTAGTCGTTGGTGGAGCAAATAATCCTGTAGCAATAATAGAATCACCAATACCACCCAATTTATCTTTCAAATCCAGAATCATACGTTGTGCAGTCTTTTTACCGATCCCAGGCAGTTTGGTCAAAAACGTAATATTTTCTTGATAAATAGCAGTAACCACACCTTCAGGGCTACCACCACTTAGAATACCAAGAGCTACACGTGGACCAATACCAGATACTTCAATCAATTTGCGAAATAATTTCTGTTCATCACGTGTAGGGAATCCAAATAATTGAATTGCATCTTCACGTACATGATGATGAATATAAATGGTAACTTCACCGGTTTCTTTCATCCATGCATAAGGGTTAGGGCAAAATACGCGATACCCGATTCCTTGCATATCTACAACCACATATTCATTTTCTAAATGCACTATCGGCCCGCGCAAAAAATCAATCATTTTTTCAATACCTCATTTATCTTCGAATTTAGCACATAAGAATGAGCATGACATACAGCTACAGCTAATGCATCAGCGACATCATCAGGTTTCGGAATTTTTTGCAAATTCAAAAACATTCGAATCATTTCTTGAACTTGTCTTTTTTCAGCTTTACCATACCCTACAACAGCTTGTTTTACTTGCATAGGTGTATATTCTGCAATAGGCAAACCCTTTTGTTTAGCTGCTAAGATCATCACACCACGCGCCTGACTCACAGACATCGCATTGGTTACATTACGGTTAAAAAATAGTTTTTCAAAAGCAACCGTATCTGGTTGATACTTTTCGATTAATTGTACAGTACCTTCATATACATGCAATAATCTATCTTCATCAGGTGTATGAGCTTCTGTCTGAATACAACCGTATTGAACAGGAGTCAACTTGCTTCCATTTTTATCTATAAACCCAAAACCAACAATCGCAATTCCGGGGTCAATTCCCATTACACGCAAATCGATCTCTCCCTTGTTCTATTACATAAATATTAATCCTCTTTTTATAAATAAAATAGTAATCATAATGAATACATGTATTCTGTTTTCCAAACAAATGAAATGAGTTCTTCATGATGATAGAGAGTAATTTATTATAGGGCTTACTACTACTCATCATCTTAATCATATATTCAAGTAAAGCTAAATAGGCGAACATATGTATCTCTTTCATTTCATTATAGCAAATATAAATCCACTTGAGTTAATAAAATAACAAAATTTCATTTCGATAAAATCTATTCCATTTCAAAGCTAGGTTAAGTTATTCTTATTAAAATCATAACTATAAATATGTACGTATAATTCATCTATATCAGTAGATGTAAGTCGATACAGTAGATGCTATAGCAAGGTTTATATTATTCTTATAACTATTTATCATAAGCAAATTAAAACGAATATAAATGAACATAAAAAAACCATTGATCGCAATGATCAATGGTTTTTTAGTATCGGGACGACACGATTTGAACATGCGACCCCCTGGACCCAAACCAGGTGCTCTACCAAGCTGAGCTACGTCCCGATAAATAATATGCCGGTGAAGGGACTCGAACCCCCACGGTTTCCCTCACGATTTTGAGTCGCGCGCGTCTGCCAATTCCGCCACACCGGCCAATCAAGATAAAAATGGCGCGCCCTAAGAGATTCGAACTCCTGGCCTTTTGATTCGTAGTCAAACGCTCTATCCAGCTGAGCTAAGGGCGCATATAAAATTTAGAAAATATTGGAGCGGACGATGGGAATCGAACCCACGACCCTCGCCTTGGCAAGGCGATGCTCTACCGCTGAGCCACGTCCGCAGTATAATATGAATTACAAAGTCTTATGATCGAACCAATTTCTTTAAAAGAAAATGGCGGAACCGACGGGATTTGAACCCGCGATCTCCTGCGTGACAGGCAGGCATGTTAACCCCTACACCACGGTTCCAGATTAATTGCGGGGACAGGATTTGAACCTGTGACCTTCGGGTTATGAGCCCGACGAGCTACCGGACTGCTCCACCCCGCGTCATTAATACTTACTATAAAATTCTATGGTGGAGATTGACGGGATCGAACCGCCGACCCTCTGCTTGTAAGGCAGATGCTCTCCCAGCTGAGCTAAATCTCCAAAGAAGTAATATGACCCGTAGGGGACTCGAACCCCTGTTACCTCCGTGAAAGGGAGGTGTCTTAACCACTTGACCAACGGGCCACAACAAAACCGATACTTTACATACTAACATCTTATTACTTTTAGAACAAGTCCATTTACAACTAATATTCTAGGCTAGTGGCTGTAATAAAACGGCCTCTGGCGGAGAGAGAGGGATTCGAACCCTCGAGACGCTTGTGACGCCTACACGATTTCCAATCGTGCTCCTTCGGCCAACTCGGACACCTCTCCATATGGCTCCCCGAACAGGACTCGAACCTGTGACAACTCGATTAACAGTCGAGTGCTCTACCAACTGAGCTATCAGGGAATAGTCACCGCTTCGCCGGATCTCTCCTCGAAACGGTCAATTGTCTTGCTTCGCTTGGCAACGTCCTACTCTCCCAGGACCCTGCGGTCCAAGTACCATCGGCGCTGGAGGGCTTAACGGTCGTGTTCGGGATGGGTACGTGTGGAACCCCTCCGCCATCATTACCAAACGGGCAGGTGTGTTGCTCCCTGAAAACTGAATCCGAAAACGAAAACCATCGCGTGTTAGCTTATTGGATAAGCCCTCGACCGATTAGTATTGGTCAGCTCCATGCCTTACGGCACTTCCACCCCCAACCTATTGACCTCGTCGTCTACAAGGGGTCTTACATACTGGGAAATCTCATCTTGAGGGGGGCTTCACGCTTAGATGCTTTCAGCGCTTATCCCTTCCGCACGTAGCTACCCAGCGATGCTCCTGGCGGAACAACTGGTACACCAGCGGTGCGTCCATCCCGGTCCTCTCGTACTAAGGACAGCTCCTCTCAAATTTCCTACGCCCACGACAGATAGGGACCGAACTGTCTCACGACGTTCTGAACCCAGCTCGCGTACCGCTTTAATGGGCGAACAGCCCAACCCTTGGGACCTACTTCAGCCCCAGGATGCGATGAGCCGACATCGAGGTGCCAAACCTCCCCGTCGATGTGGACTCTTGGGGGAGATAAGCCTGTTATCCCCAGGGTAGCTTTTATCCGTTGAGCGATGGCCCTTCCATGCGGTACCACCGGATCACTAAGCCCGACTTTCGTCCCTGCTCGACGTGTCTGTCTCGCAGTCAAGCTCCCTTATGCCTTTACACTCTTCGAATGATTTCCAACCATTCTGAGGGAACCTTAGGGCGCCTCCGTTACACTTTAGGAGGCGACCGCCCCAGTCAAACTGCCCACCTGACACGGTCCCTGTACCGGATCACGGTACGAGGTTAGAACTCAAATGCGATCAGGGTGGTATCCCAACGGCGCCTCAACCGAAGCTTGCGCTCCGATGTCTACGGCTCCCACCTATCCTGTACAAATCGCACCCCAGTTCAATATCAAGTTGCAGTAAAGCTCCATGGGGTCTTTCCGTCTTGTCGCGGGTAACCTGCATCTTCACAGGTATTAAAATTTCACCGGATCTCTCGTTGAGACAGCGCCCAAATCGTTACGCCATTCGTGCGGGTCAGAATTTACCTGACAAGGAATTTCGCTACCTTAGGACCGTTATAGTTACGGCCGCCGTTTACTGGGGCTTCGGTTCATAGCTTCGCTTGCGCTAACCACTCCCCTTAACCTTCCAGCACCGGGCAGGCGTCAGCCCGTATACTTCGCCTTGCGGCTTCGCACAGACCTGTGTTTTTGCTAAACAGTCGCTTGGGCCTTTTCACTGCGGCCCCCTCGTGCTATTCACACTACCGGGGCACCCCTTCTCCCGAAGTTACGGGGTCATTTTGCCGAGTTCCTTAACGAGAGTTCTTCCGCGCGCCTTAGAATTCTCTTCTCACCCACCTGTGTCGGTTTACGGTACGGGCACCTGCTTCCTGGCTAGAGACTTTTCTTGGCAGTGTGAAATCATGACCTTCGCTACTACAATTTTCGCTCCTCATCACAGCCTGGCCTTGGGGTATGCGGATTTGCCTACATACCAGCCTCACTGCTTGAACGGACATCCATCAGTCCGCGTCACTATCCTCCTGCGTCATCCCATTGCTCATAACGGCTTTCGGTGGTACAGGAATTTCAACCTGTTGTCCGTCGACTACGCCTTTCGGCCTCGCCTTAGGTCCCGACTTACCCTGAGAGGACGAGTCTTCCTCAGGAATCCTTGGGTTTTCGGCGGATCAGATTCTCACTGATCTTTTCGTTACTCATACCGGCATTCTCACTTGAATGAGGTCCAGCGCTCCTTGCGGTACACCTTCAATCTTCATTCAACGCTCCCCTACCCCTGATACGAATGTATCAAGCCATAGCTTCGGTGGTGTGTTTAGCCCCGTTACATTTTCGGCGCAAAGTCACTCGACCAGTGAGCTATTACGCACTCTTTCAATGGTGGCTGCTTCTAAGCCAACATCCTGGTTGTCTGTGCAACTTCACATCCTTTCCCACTTAACACACACTTGGGGACCTTAGCTGATGGTCTGGGCTGTTTCCCTTTCGACAATGGATCTTAGCACTCACTGTCTGACTCCCGGAATAAAGTCTGTGGCATTCGGAGTTTGACTGAACTTGGTAACCCTTGCGGGCCCCGCATCCAATCAGTGCTCTACCTCCACGACTCAACTTCCGAGGCTAGCCCTAAAGCTATTTCGGGGAGAACCAGCTATCTCCAGGTTCGATTGGAATTTCTCCGCTACCCCCACCTCATCCCCGCACTTTTCAACGTGCGTGGGTTCGGGCCTCCAGTACGTGTTACCGTACCTTCACCCTGGACAGGGGTAGATCACCTGGTTTCGGGTCTACGTCCACGTACTCAGTCGCCCTATTCAGACTCGCTTTCGCTGCGGCTCCGGCTTTTCACCTTAACCTTGCACGGGAACGTAACTCGCCGGTTCATTCTACAAAAGGCACGCCATCACCCATTAAACGGGCTCTGACTTTTTGTAAGCACACGGTTTCAGGTTCTATTTCACTCCCCTTCCGGGGTCCTTTTCACCTTTCCCTCACGGTACTGCTTCACTATCGGTCGCTAGGGAGTATTTAGCCTTACCAGATGGTCCTGGCAGATTCATACGGGGTTTCACGTGCCCCGCACTACTCGGGATCCGTCTCGGAGAGAAGATGATTTTAGCTACAGGGCTTTCACCTTGTCTTGCGGGCCTTTCCAGACCTCTTCGCCTACCATCTTCCTTTGTAACTCCAAAGAGACGTCCCACAACCCCAACAAGCAAGCTCATTGGTTTGGGCTGTTCCGCGTTCGCTCGCCGCTACTGACGGAATCACTCTTGTTTTCTGTTCCTGAGGGTACTTAGATGTTTCAGTTCCCCTCGTCTGCCTCTGCACACCCTATGTATTCAGGTGTGAGTAACTGGAGATGAATCCAGTTAGGTTTCCCCATTCGGACATCCCCGGATCACAGCTTGCTTACAGCTCCCCGAGGCCTTATCGTTGTTCGCCACGTCCTTCATCGGCTCCTAGCGCCTAGGCATCCACCGTGTGCTCTTAGTAGCTTAACCTAAGTGTTTCTAAATTAATAGAAACGGTGTATTTCAATTTCTCGCCTACTGCTGTTTAACACAGTCGTAGAGAAGAAACCTTCTAAAACGCGATGTTTCGTTTTCGGTATCCAGTTTTCAAGGATCAACAGTCTGAAAGAGGTTTACTCTTTCAAAACTGAACAACGAGTGAGTGTGTCACCACTTGGGTGACCACAGATCCACCGAAGTGTTCTGCGTTTGTCTTTCCCGAAAGAAAGACGTTCGAATGTTTCCGTTGCAGGAAACGATTCTCCATAGAAAGGAGGTGATCCAGCCGCACCTTCCGATACGGCTACCTTGTTACGACTTCACCCCAATCATCTACCCCACCTTCGGCGGCTGGCTCCTTGCGGTTACCCCACCGACTTCGGGTGTTGCAAACTCTCGTGGTGTGACGGGCGGTGTGTACAAGACCCGGGAACGTATTCACCGCGGCATGCTGATCCGCGATTACTAGCAATTCCGACTTCATGCAGGCGAGTTGCAGCCTGCAATCCGAACTGAGACCGGCTTTTAAGGATTGGCTCCATCTTGCGATATTGCTTCCCGTTGTACCGGCCATTGTAGTACGTGTGTAGCCCAAGTCATAAGGGGCATGATGATTTGACGTCATCCCCACCTTCCTCCGGTTTGTCACCGGCAGTCTGCTTAGAGTGCCCACCATCATGTGCTGGCAACTAAGCATAAGGGTTGCGCTCGTTGCGGGACTTAACCCAACATCTCACGACACGAGCTGACGACAACCATGCACCACCTGTCTCCTTTGTCCCGAAGGAAAAGACTATCTCTAGTCCGGTCAAAGGGATGTCAAGACTTGGTAAGGTTCTTCGCGTTGCTTCGAATTAAACCACATACTCCACTGCTTGTGCGGGTCCCCGTCAATTCCTTTGAGTTTCAGTCTTGCGACCGTACTCCCCAGGCGGAATGCTTAATGTGTTAACTTCGGCACCAAGGGTATCGAAACCCCTAACACCTAGCATTCATCGTTTACGGCGTGGACTACCAGGGTATCTAATCCTGTTTGCTCCCCACGCTTTCGCGCCTCAGCGTCAGTTACAGCCCAGAAAGTCGCCTTCGCCACTGGTGTTCCTCCACATCTCTACGCATTTCACCGCTACACGTGGAATTCCACTTTCCTCTTCTGTACTCAAGCTCTCCAGTTTCCAGTGCGACCCAAGGTTGAGCCTTGGGCTGTGACACCGGACTTAAAAAGCCGCCTGCGCGCGCTTTACGCCCAATAATTCCGGACAACGCTTGCCCCCTACGTATTACCGCGGCTGCTGGCACGTAGTTAGCCGGGGCTTTCTTCTCAGGTACCGTCACTCCGGGTTCAGTTACTAACCCGGACGTTCTTCCCTGGCAACAGAGCTTTACGATCCGAAAACCTTCATCACTCACGCGGCGTTGCTCCGTCAGACTTGCGTCCATTGCGGAAGATTCCCTACTGCTGCCTCCCGTAGGAGTCTGGGCCGTGTCTCAGTCCCAGTGTGGCCGATCACCCTCTCAGGTCGGCTACGCATCGTCGCCTTGGTGAGCCGTTACCTCACCAACTAGCTAATGCGCCGCAGGCCCATCCTCAAGTGACAGATTGCTCCGTCTTTCCAGATTCGTTCAGGCGAACAAATCATGTATTCGGTATTAGCTACCGTTTCCGGTAGTTGTCCCAAGCTTGAGGGCAGGTTGCCTACGTGTTACTCACCCGTCCGCCGCTAAGTATCAGAGAAGCAAGCTTCTCTTCAACTCCGCTCGACTTGCATGTATTAGGCACGCCGCCAGCGTTCGTCCTGAGCCAGGATCAAACTCTCCATAAAGTGTTTGACTTGCTCAATTGAAACTGGCGAGAACCGAAGTTCTCTATTTTGTAAAGGTCGGCTAAGACCTTTGTTTACTCACTCGTTGTTCAGTTTTCAAAGATCAAACATTTCGTTTTTCGTTGTCATTGTTTCTCGGTGACAACTTTTATATCATATCATGTTTTCAACCACTTGGCAAGCACTTTTTTTGAAGTGTTTTTTCAAGTTGTTTTCGTATGATGTGTTGCTTGTGTTGTCGTTCGTTCGTGACAACTTTTATAATATATCATGGTTGAATTTATTTAGCAAGCATTATTTTAGAATTATTTTTAAAAGCTAAAATAGCATACCTTAAAGGTATATCTATACCCTAAGGTATGCTATTCGTTTAGATCAACTATACTACTTGGATACGAGGTTGTATTCAAAGCAAGGATACGAACCTAGTACTCTCACCTGACAACCTAGAGCTATAATTTCCTCTATCGCTGCTGTTAATAAAATTGAATCGTGAGGCGCTAGTACATCCAAATAGAAATAGTAGCTTCCTAACTTCTTCTTGGTTGGACGAGATTCGATGCGTGATAGATTTAACTTTCTCCAGGAGAACGTAGCTAGTACCTGATGGAGTGCTCCTGCAAAGTCTTCTGATAGCGTGACTAATATACTTGTTTTGGTATGATCTGCTGCTCGCTCAATATGAACAGGTTGTTGTCCGATCAAAACAAATCGTGTGTAGTTGTTATCATGGTCTGTCACTCGATCGGCTAGTATATCAAGATTATATCGAAGTGCTCCCAACGAAGTGCCGATAGCAGTCCAACCTTTACCTGCATTTTTGCTAACCATCTCTACTGCTTCTGCTGTACTGCCTACATGCTCTAGTTCTGCATGAGGCATTTCTTTTCGAATAAAGTGAAGACACTGTGCCATTGCTACAGGGTGTGATAATACTTTCTGCACTCCACTATAATCAAGTTCATTTTTCTCATTGCTGAATTCAGCACGATTACCAATCAAATTCTGAATAGATGGATACACCCATTCTGCTTGCATTGGGATATCGACTTCATGTACAAGCCAATCCATATGAAGACTTACAGAACCTTCGATTGTATTTTCAATCGGAATAACGCTGTAGTCGGTTTTCCCTTCAGCAGTTGAAAGAAATACATCTGCAATAAGCTTATGATGAGAGATCTCGATTTCCTGATCTCCTAGTAGATGCAAAAGTGCTTCATGTGAAACAGATCCAGAGGGTAAAGCAGCTATACGAATCATAAACGTACTTCTCCTTTAATTACATCCATGAATGAATGAGATTCTATATCATCATAGTATATTACACCTTCAGTTACAGGCTTGAGCCACATTGCCTGTGCATTGATTCCTTGATCTTTCATTGTATCTACCAGATATTGCTCCAGTTGTTCTTTTTGCACTGAATGACGATCTACAAAAGCGATCATTGTAGGGCCTGCTCCACTAAGCGCTATACCTAATGCTCCTTGCTCTGTAGCTTGCTCCAGTATCTGCTGCATACCAGGTACAAGCGACGCACGATACGGTTGATGTAGTCGATCTTGCATCCCTGTTTTGATCATGTCTAGTTTGCCTAATGATAATGCAGCTACTAATAAGGAGCTACGACTAATATTAAATATCGCATCTGCTACAGATAACCCGGTCGGTAATACTTCACGAGCTTTGGAAGTGGATAGTTGAAATTCTGGAATAACAACTAATGTTTCCAAATCTTCTGGTGGAGTAATCTGAATACAATTAGCTTCTTGCCCATCCCATGTCGCTACTACTATCCCTCCATATAAGGAAGCCGCTACATTATCAGGATGCTTTTCAATAGAAGTTGATATATTCAGAATATCTTTGTCTGTTAAAGGAAAACCGATTAAAGCATTAGCCGCACATAGCCCACCAACAAATGCCGATGCACTACTTCCTAATCCACGCGTAAGTGGAATATCAGAGTACATTGTGATTTCTAAGTCCGGGATAGTTACTTGTGCTTTTTGAAAAACCAATTGTGCCATTTTGTAGATCAGATTGCTTTTGTCTGTCGGAATACCATAAAGCTCATCACCTAGTAAAGTAATTTTGGTCTCGGTAGACACTTTCATCTCGATCCAAGAATATAGATTAACTGCCATTCCTAATGTATCAAATCCCGGCCCTAAGTTAGCAGTACTTGCTGGTACAGCTACACGTACTGTATGGTTCTGCCATTGTTCTTGTTTAGTGTCTTGCTCTATCATAATCTATGACTCCTTACTTCAAATGTATTCCACGAATCGGTAGACAATTAAATATCTTCTACACGATATACACTTTTGATTCGTTGAATAACATCCAACTGTTCAAAATGTTTAAGTACTTTGTCCATATTGGCTTTGCTTGCTTTGTGAGTGATGATAATAATCTCTGCATCTGGATTATGTTCATTAGGTTGTTGAACAACAGAAGCTAAACTTACATCGTATTCTGCAAAAATCTGTGTAATTCGAGCGAGTACCCCTGCTTTATCATCTACATGCAGCAAAATGAAGTTTTTATAAAAGATTTGTTCATCGCTTTGTAGTTTCTTCGTCTTATAAGGAACAATCGCTTTGAGTCCATTTACACCTAATTTAAGATTTTTGATTACAGCGATGAGATCAGCTACGATGGATGTGGCTGTTGGTAATTCTCCTGCCCCTGCTCCATAGAACATCGTTTCCCCTACAGATTCACCATGTACTACTACAGCATTAAATACACCATTTACAGAAGCGATCGGATGAGACTGCTTAATCATTGTTGGTTGCACACTGATTGTAATATATTCATCTTGACGATCGGCGATACCGATTAGCTTCATTTCATAACCCAAATTTTTGGCATACGTAATATCGTCTTTGGTTACCGAAGAGATACCTTTGACACTTACATCACTCAAATCTACATTTGTACGGAATCCGAGTGTACCGAGAATAGCCATTTTGCGTGCAGCATCCAATCCTTCTACATCACCTGTAGGATCAGATTCTGCATAACCTAATTCTTGAGCTTCTTTAAGCACATCTTCATAGGAAGCTCCTTCTTGACTCATTTTGGTTAAAATATAGTTGGTTGTTCCATTAACGATACCCATGATTTTGATAATACGATCAGAAGAGAATCCTTCGATTAATGTACGAATAATAGGTATACCACCTGCCACACTAGCTTCATAGAAAACATCGCATTGCTTTTCTTGAGCTTTGGCTAAAATCTCTGAGCCATGCAGTGCCATTAAATCTTTATTAGCTGTTACGATATGTTTGCCAAGATTTAAAGCTTCTAATATATATTCTTTGGTCTGTTCAATGCCACCCATCACTTCTACAATGACATCAATCTCAGGATCACGAATAACTTCCCATGGATCTTCTGTAAGTTTGGACGGATCAATTTCGATATTGCGTAGCTTGTCTATATTTTTTACAGCTACTTTACCAATCAGAATAGGCGATCCTACCTGACTGCTTAGATCTTCTTGATTTCCTTCTACGATACGTACAACTCCTGTACCTACTGTACCGAGTCCAAGCAATCCTACTTTTACTGGTTTCATATGTTGTTTCCCTCCTGGAACTATTCGTTAGCAAGCTTTTATTATAGGATATTTATTTTATTGTAGCTTATCCTATATTGCTTCTAGATTAAAGTAGATTCACTGATAAGATTATCCTTGACCGGTAATCCGAATTTGTTTGACACCCGGAACATTTTCCATCGCTTCTACCATCGTTTCCAAATCTTCTGTTAAGCGAGAAATCTCTACAGAGAGTACCACATTCGCTCGACCTTGAAGAGGAATACTTTGATGAATTGTTAATACATTCCCACCGTACTCTGCCATCAGACCCAGTACATGAGACAAAATACCGGAACGATGCTCTAAATCAAATGAGATCGTAATAATCTGATCTTTTTCCAAACGGTTAAGCGGATGAATCCCATCTTTGTATTTATAAAAAGCACTCCGGCTTAAACCAACTTTTTCGACTGCTTCGTTAATCGTCCGAGTCTCTCCAGCAGCAAGCAGTTCTTTCACACGCATCGTTTTGATCACTGCTTCTGGTAAAATATCTTCTCGAACTAAATAATAGCGCTCTTTCACAACGTCCTCTCCTCAAAGACTCATGTATTCGTATAGTGGACATTATAAAGTAACCATTCGTGTTAGGCAACTATATTACGAAGAAAGGTCATTTTGCACAACTTTTCTAATATTATTTCCTTACCTATTTTATAGAGCAAAACGATTAGCTTTCTTCTAAAATCATAACAAAAAAACCGAACATGATGATCCATGTCCGGTTTTTGATAGTGATATAGATTGCGCTTAGAAGTAACTACTACCTTCAACAAATTCAAATTCAAGCTCACCGATACGTACTAATGTGCCATCTTTCGCACCACGTTGACGAAGTTCGCTATCTACACCCATATGACGAAGTGTACGTCCTAATTTGAGAATAGCATCATGAGAGTTCAACTGCATCCGTTTCATCATGTTCTCAATTTTGGCACTTTCCACAACAAAAGTATCGTTCTCGCGACGAATAATAAAGCCATCGTCTTCTTTCTTTTCTAACGTGTACACTTTACGTTCAGCAATTTGTTCTACTTCTTCTACCGCTACTGCATCTGGTAATTTATCAAGCATATCGACTGTTTTGTAAAGCATTTCTTGAATACCATCACGAGTCAACGCAGAAATAGGAAGAATTTCAATATCTGAACGAACTTCACGTACTTTTTTAGAGAATTCTTCTAAGTTTTCTTGAGCTTGTGGATCGTCCATTTTATTAGCTGCAATAATTTGTAGACGATTTTCAAGTTCTGCATTATACAGTTTTAATTCTTCGTTGATTTTCTGCCAGTCCTCAAATGGATCGCGTCCTTCTGAACCGGACATATCTACCACATGAATAATTACACGCGTACGTTCAACATGACGTAAAAATTCATGTCCAAGCCCTATGCCTTCATGTGCACCTTCAATCAATCCAGGTAGATCAGCCATCACAAAACTGCGTCCATCTCCTACATCAACCACACCCAAGTTCGGAGTGATTGTTGTAAAATGGTATGCGCCAATTTTGGGCTGAGCAGCAGATACTACAGATAACAGTGTAGATTTACCTACACTTGGAAAACCAACTAACCCTACATCAGCCATTACTTTAAGTTCAAGTACGATATAACGTTCTTGTCCTTCTTCACCATTTTCAGCGATTTGAGGAGCTGTATTCGCTGCTGTAGCAAAACGAACGTTACCACGTCCGCCACGTCCACCTTTAGCAATAACGATCTCTTGACCGTGACGAGTCAAATCTGCAATCACTTCGCCTGTATCATCATTCAAAATCACTGTACCTGGAGGAATACGAACAATCGTATGTTCTGCATTCGCACCATGCTGACTTTTATTACGACCTTTAACGCCACGTTCGCCTTTGAAATGACGTTGGTACCGGAAATCCATCAATGTTCGCAAACCTTCATCTACACGAAAAATGACATCTCCACCACGTCCACCGTCGCCACCTGCCGGGCCGCCGTTAGGTACATATTTTTCACGACGGAAAGAGATAATACCATCTCCACCGTCACCGCCTTTTACATAAATCTTCGCTTTATCTACAAACATGATTACACCTCTAATTTTTAGAATCCACTAACACTTGCAGAGAAATGGAGGCAGGATCTTCTTCCGTTCGAGTTGCTGTGATCTGGGTGTCTTGAACAATCAAATCAATAGCTTCCCATACTCCATCAGGATTAGGATACTCTTCTTCTGGCTCAAATATAAAATGAACTGCTCCTTCATATTCGCTCACCATCAGAAATAGTGTGGGGCACTCACCCCAGGACGATCCACCAAATTGCTCATATGCAGAGACCGTCTCTTTGATGACTCGGGTCAATTCCTCACTCTGTTCCGTTCCCAATCGATCTGCAAGCGTGATTCCGTCATTTAATTCAACTTCTAATTGAATCGAACGATTCACCGCTTTAAAAGATTGTAAATAAAAAACAAGGGAATGAATACCCAGTTTGGAAACGCGACTCTCTGCTAGCATTTGCTCTTTAATTCTTTCAACACATTCGACTTGCTTATCACGTTTGCCTAATTGAACATAACCGTACAATAATTGGAGTTCATTCATCCAGTCATGCCGATGATGGCTTAAAGCATCAACTGCTACTGCATAGACTTCATCTAATTCTGTATGAGCTTGGTCAATGACTGCACGTTGTTTTTGATGTTCTGCTTGATACTGTTTCTTTTTCACAGCCATTTTGGATTGTCCGTTATGGTATTCTCCAAGTTGCACTTGCTCACGCTTTTCATAAAAACGACGTGTATATTGTACACCTTTTGCATAGGCTGCAACAATCCAGATGCCGAGTACAATGTAAGCAATCCAAGATTGCGTCCAATAAGCAATAATTAATGGGATGATAATAGAAATAAGTAAAAGCGTGGGTACTTGATTGGATTGCTTCATGGTTTCTCTCCATTCTTTCAATGGCTTTTTAACCAAGAACAAGTATAACATATAGCGCAGAATTTTATGACATTATTATACTAAAAATTACGTTAACGTCCAACTTATATGCAAATATAATAAGCCCCCGGCACATCAAGTACCGGAGGCTTATCTAATCTAACCTATCAGGTTTATGATTAATTTTCGATTGCTGCTGCTACTGGTGCAACGTCAACCGGGTAGACGCTCACTTTTTTACGGTCGCGGCCCCAACGTTCGAATTTAACAACGCCGTCCACTTTTGCAAATAGTGTATCGTCTTTACCGATGCCTACATTAGTTCCTGGGTGAATTTTTGTACCGCGTTGACGGAACAAAATATTACCACCAGTTACGAATTGTCCATCAGCACGTTTTGCTCCCAAACGTTTGGAGTGAGAATCACGTCCGTTTTTTGTGGAACCTACACCTTTTTTCGATGCGAATAACTGCAAATTAATTTTTAACATGTGGTCTACCTCCTTCTTACGAGATTGTGACTTGCTTTATTTTTATATACTTATCATATTCATCTTCAATTCCAATAAGAATAACCTGCATAGATTCAAGTAACAGTTGAATCTGTTCCACATTTGCATTTTCCGAAAGCTTCGGTAAACGCGCACTTAGAAACCCGTCTTTCATTCTTGATTTCATGACTACTCCTGTTAAAGCTTCAACTGAGTTCACTGTTCCGATTGTTATAGCGGAAACAGCAGCACAGACAATATCTTCACCAGGATCGGCATAACCGGCATGTCCTCGGGATGAAAAACCATCAATCGTACCATCTGGTCTACGTTCGATTCGCACGATAATCAATTACCGCACCTTCTTATGCCTGGATTTTTCCGATAGTTACTTTTGTATATGGTTGACGATGACCTTGTTTCACGTGATAGTTCTTCTTAGGTTTGTATTTGTAAACTACAACCTTAGCTCCTTTGCCGTGTTTCTCGACAGTCGCTGTTACAGAAGCACCTTCTACCAACGGTAAACCAGTTACCAAACCATCTTCTTTAGATACTGCTAGAACACGGTCGAAAGTTACGCTGTCGCCATCATTAGCGTCCAACTTTTCAATGAACAATACGTCGCCCTCTTGAACTTTGTATTGTTTACCACCTGTTTCGATAATTGCGTACATTTGAATTGCACCTCCTCATGTCTCAGACTCGCCTAATGCAGGTGTCATACGTTCTACAACGTATAAGCTTGTGACCCCATCGGAGCGGTTACAGCATGTGAAAAGCTTATGAACCAGACACATACTTGACTATTCTATCACAGCCATTTTAAGAAATCAATCTTTTATCCATGATGCTATTTTACCGGTTCCCTGACAGACGGTACAGGTCTCATATGAAAAGCCACCTGTTTCTTCGCGAACTTTTTTACGAGTTAATTCTAAAAGTCCTAATCGTGTCCATCCAACAATATGAGTTTTGGTCCGATCTCTTTGTAAGATCTGTTCTAAAGCTTCTACTACTGATCGGCGATTAGCTTCATTATCCATATCTATAAAATCCACAATAATGATTCCACCGGTATCCCGTAGCCGAAGCAATCGTGCAATTTCTGAAGCTGCTTGAAGATTAGTCTGCGTTACTGTATCTTCCAGTGTGATTCCACCTGTGAATTTACCTGTATTTACATCAATCACCGTAAAAGCTTCTGTCTGATCCCATACAATATAACCGCCACTTTGCAACCATACTTTACGTTGAAAATCACGATGCAATTGTTCGTGTATATTCATTGCATGGAATAAAGGCTCTTTCTCTGTATAAATAGATACCGGTGGTTGTACTCCAGCAGGAAGTAAGGTTTGCAGAAATTGAATAGCAGAAGTAGCTCGCTCTTGGTTATCAATAATCAATTGATCTTGTAATGGATTAAATACATCACGAATTAATCGTTCCACCATCCCTAGATCACGATGTAATTCTGCTGGAGCCGATTTCTGAACAAAAGATTCACGAATATGTTGCCAGTGTTGTCTTAGTGTATTCAGATCATTTGTAATGGCTTCGTCATTTTCTCCTTCAGCTACAGTACGTAAAATAAGCCCTTCTTCACCTTGCTTCAAATGTGAACCCAATTGACGTAATCTTGCCCGCTCTCCATCGGTACTGATCTTTTTGGATACAGCAATATAGTCAGCTTCCGGCATATAGACAATCCATCGCCCTGGCAATGAATAATGAGTGGTAATACGTGCCCCTTTGTTCGCATAAGGTTCTTTGGTCACCTGTACTAGTATTTCTTGACCAGGTTTTAATAGATCAGCAATACTTGGTTTGACTTTCGGTTGTTTATCTAAATGAGCATGCAAAACATCATCAATATATAGAAAAGCATTTTTCTTCTGACCAATATCTACAAATGCAGCTTGCATCCCCGGCAGAACATTCATCACTTTTCCTTTATAAAAACTTCCAGCAATTCCGCTACCTGATGATTGTTCTGAAGCAAATTCAACTAATTTACTATTATCAAGCAGTACCATACGTGTATCTTTGACACCACAGTTTACAATCATTTGCTTCACTATATGTTCCACCTCTATCTCTCATCAAGGCTACTATTTATCTAACGAACCTTATAAGTTCCCTTGATGTCTAGACGTTATCTGTAAGTAAAAAGTTTCATCATCACTATAGTGTTAACAAAAAACCGGCACCTTCCGGTACCGGCTATTCTAATTCGTATTTTTCTTGATAAATCTTAATACTAAGGACAAGCCCGATACTAAACATATTCAAAAGCAATGAAGTACCGCCGTAGCTAATAAATGGTAACGTGATTCCTGTAATAGGCATCAGACCAATCATCATACCCACATTTTCAAAAATCTGAAATACGAACATGCTGACAATTCCGATAATAATATATGAACCTCGCCGATCATAACACTGCAATGCAATCAAAATCATCCTATAGATGAGTAAGAAATACAAAAGTAATAATATCGATGCTCCGATAAACCCAAATTCTTCACCAATAACAACAAAAATAGAATCTGAATACGGATAAGGTACAAATTTATTATTTTTTAATTGTCCATTCATATAACCGTCGCCTAGCAAACCGCCTGATCCTACAGCAATCAATGCATAACTAGATTGATGCTTATCATCATCTGAAGCTTGGGCTGGATCTATAAATGTATTGATACGTTGATACCAGTGCAACTTACTATGGCTTTCTAAGTAATCATGAATCTGTGTATTAAAGGTAGTAAACATCACTACAACCAATATGAGTCCACCTACAATTGTCGTTATTCCAATGAGTACATGGGTATATTTGGTGTTACCGATCCACAACATACCTACCAGTATAATAAGATAGATAATCGCATTTCCCAAATCGGGTTGAATCAATACAATCAGAAAAGGTACCAATGCAATAAAAGCCGTTGGTATCAGATCAGAACGAAATCGAAGAGGATCTCCGTCTCTTTTACTTAACATATGAGCCATCGTTAAGATAAGCACAATTTTGACCATTTCGGCAGGTTGAAATTGTAACCCTCCTGGAAAAGCATACCAGCTTTTGGCACCATTAATCTCTGAACCAAACGGATACAATAACAACAGCGAAAGTAAACCTAAGCCATATAAATACCAGTGTTTGCGTAATAAGATGCGATAATCAAATATACTGACTGCAAATAAAACGATAAACCCGATGACATAGAAAATGATCGTCCGCGTATCATAGCCCTGAAATTTGGGATCAGGAGCAATTGCACTGCGCACGATCAACGTGCTAAACACCATAAAAACAACGAGTAAAGTAATAATACCCAAGTCTAGCTTTTTTAGCTTGTTAAGCAAAATCGATCAACCCATTCCAAAAAACTTCTTAAAGCGAGTGAATGCACTTTTCTTTTGATCCAGTGGCATCAAAGGAACTGTGTCACCTAAAATACGACGAGCAATATTACGATAAGCAATCGCTGCTTTGGATTCAGGATTCATGACTGTAGGTTCCCCTGAGTTGGCAGCTTTGATCACCATTTCATCATCCGGTACAACACCTAAAAGATCAATATTCAGCACTTGTAATACTTCATCAATATCCAGCATATCTCCTGATTTGACCATACTTTGACGAATACGGTTCACAATCAATTTGGGTGCTGTAATATGTGAATTTTCAAGTAATCCGATCACTCGATCTGCATCTCGAACAGAAGCATTTTCGGGCGTTGTCATAACGATCGCTTGATCTGCACCTGCAATCGCATTTTTGAATCCTTGCTCTATACCTGCCGGGCAATCAATCACTACATAGTCAAAGTCTTTTTTGAGCTCTAAAATGATTTCTTTGACTTGTTCTGGTGATACAGAATTTTTATCTTTTGTTTGCGCAGCTGGAAGCATGTATAACTCATCAAACCGTTTATCTTTGACTAGTGCTTGATTTAAACGGCAACGACCATCCGCTACATCACAAAGATCATAAATAATCCGGTTTTCCAGCCCCATTACAACATCCAGATTACGTAAACCGATATCTGTATCGACTAGACAGACTTTCTTACCAAGAAGCGCGAGCGCGGTACCTATATTAGCAGTAGTGGTTGTCTTTCCAACTCCGCCTTTGCCTGAAGTGACGACAATAGCCTCTCCCATGTACTACACCCCTTTGAACACATTGAAATCCCGACCAAGTCGAGCAATATTAGCCATTTTATCAATCTTCATGATTCCGTCCTGCAAATAAGCAAATTCCATATGAGATTCTCGACTTTCACCTTCATCTGGCGGGCGACTAATCATATCCGCGATCCGAATCTGTGTAGGTGAGAAAAAAGAAGCAGCGATTACAGCCTGTTCATTACCATCTATACCTGCATGAGCCATTCCACGAAGTGCTCCCAAAATATAGATATCACCTGTACTAATAATCGTACCTCCTGCATTAACATCGCCTAGAAATAGAACGGTTCCTTCATGCTCAAGTACCTGACCGGAACGAATCATACCACTGATCGTTTTGACCATATGTTTTTCTGGCAAAGATGCTACTACAGGTTCCTCATGCGGAGAATCAAATGAACGAACAATCAGATTTCCTTTTTGACTAAGTATATCTAACAATGTATCTTTTTGTTCATCTGTAATTTCCCGTTTTCCTAATTTCATATCAATATGAACTAGCGGGCCTGTTAAAATATTTTGATGACTATGTTCCAGCTTATACGTCAGCTCTGTTACAAGGTCATTAAATTCACATTGATCATCAAATTGAAAAATCAATCCATCTTTGATTCCTTTGATGGTTACATATCTTGATGATTTTACAGCCATTCACCTGTCACCCCCACCTTACTATCAGTTCGTGCTAGTCGCGGGATTTTCCTGCTTCATCCGCAAATTAAGCAGGAACTGAATGTCTCTGCATGTGGGAATATTATACGTTTACTCATCTTCGGCAGCCCGTTTACGCAACTTGGCTACTTTCTCCAGTTGACGACGAACAGGTACAAACACCAGCAAAGCAAATATAAAATGAAGCAGCAAATTCGGGAACATATAATGTCCTAACGCCCAACTGTAAGGTTCTCTAGTTAAACCAAATACCAAATAAAGTCCATACAGCATATTATCCAGTAACAAACTACCGATTAATACCACTGTCATCATTAGTGGATATGGTGCTCGAGGAGATTGGAACAGCAGCCCTAATACATAAGCAGACAATCCCATAGAAAACGAATAAGCACCAATCATATCACCGTAAAATACAACATCATGCAATAATCCAAACACCAATCCTAGCACAAGCGCTGTATGACGATGATAATAAACTGTTACAAACAAAATTAAAATATACGCTAAATGTGGAATCAATCTAGTATGCAATACATCTGGAATCAGCCATGGCACAATGGTTGATTCACAGACAAATACTAGAAATAACAACAACAGCAATACGATACGACGTACCATTATTCCTGAGTCTCCTTGGTGTACACTACAAATACTTCTTTCCAGTCTTTAAAGTCTGCCGCTGGTTGAATTGTAGCTGTATTGGTCAATCCAAAATCACCAACTTGACGACTAACGACTTTACCAATAATCATGCCACTTGGAAATAATCCACCACTACCGGATGAAACAATTTCATCGCCTCTTTTGAGCGGATCATTTTCTTTAATTTGTGTCATTGTGAGCATACCTGTTGCTTTATCATAGCTTTCTATCATGCCGAAAGATTCATTTTCTTTACCTACTACAGTTGCAGCAATCGCTTTGGAATTAGAATCGAGTGGATCAAGTGTCGTTAACAGCTTCACTGTTGAATGGAACGGACTTGTCTCACTAATAATTCCAACCATACCTTTTATGGAAATAACAGGCATATCTTTACGTACCCCATCATTTTGCCCCAGATCAATCACAATCGTTCCTGTATCTGCATCTGTATCGACACTCGTTACATTTGCAATATGAAGATCAAATTGGTTTTGAGCAAGTTGCTGTTGTGTAAATTTAAGATCTTCTTTATAGCTTTTATTGAGCTGGACTAATTTGTTATAACTCGCTTGTTGCAGTAAATACTGCGCAGCTGTCAGTTTCAACTGTTGGTTTTCCTCATAAAGGTTGTCCAAGTTGCCGATATCTTCAAACAAGCCCGCCATGTAAGAAGCGGGCTTGTAAAACACACCTTGAACAAAACCAACAGTATCACGGACGAACTTCTCAGGCCAGGACAAAGATGTACGATTCGTCAACGTAAATCCCATTAAAGCGATAAATAAAATGAGTCCTACAAGCAGGATAAACAGTTTCTTGTTACCCAGCAGCTTAAACAGTTTCAACACCCTCTTAATTAACGGTTTTTCTTTCCCTAGCAGGGGTTGACCATACCTGGCCGAAAATTAGCGTTTTGAACGAAGTGACGAACTACTACGTGATTTGAACAGGTGGATATTCTCCAATGCTTTTCCTGTACCAATTGCTACACAATCCAAAGGATTTTCAGCAACGATTACAGGCATACCTGTTTCACCAGCAAGTAATTTATCCAGATTGCGAAGTAATGCTCCACCACCTGTTAATACGATACCGCGATCCATAATATCTGCTGCAAGTTCTGGAGGACATTTCTCCAAAGTTACTTTTACAGCTTCTACAATAGCAGCTACTGTATCTGACAATGCTTCAGCAATCTCGTCTGAAGTGATTGTTAATGTTTTTGGTAGACCACTTACAAGGTCACGACCACGAATTTCCATCGTTTCTACTTTTTCAAATGGAGTTGCAGAACCCACTTCCATTTTCAATTGTTCCGATGTACGTTCACCAATCATTAAGTTGTATTGACGTTTGATGTACTGGATAATCGACTCATCCATTTCATCGCCGGCTACACGTACAGAACGACTTGTTACGATACCACCAAGAGAAATAACAGCTACTTCTGTTGTACCGCCACCGATATCAACAACCATACTACCTGTTGGTTCCCATACTGGAAGATCTGCACCGATTGCTGCTGCAAAAGGCTCTTCAATCGTATAAGCTTCACGCGCACCAGCTTGTTTGGTTGCATCTTCAACAGCGCGTTGTTCTACTGCTGTAATACCCGATGGTACACAAACCATTACGTTTGGATGTTGCGGGAACATCGAACGTTGTTTTTGCGCTTGACGTATAAAATATTTAATCATCGTAGCTGTTGTATCAAAATCAGCAATAACGCCATCTTTCATCGGACGAATTGCACGGATATTTCCAGGTGTACGACCGATCATTTTTTTTGCAGATTCTCCTACTGCTTCGATTGTATTCGTATCTGTACGAATCGCCACAACCGACGGTTCTCTGACAACAATACCTTTACCTCTTACATATACCAACGTGTTTGCTGTTCCTAAATCAATTCCTAAATCTTTTGAAAAGCCACCCAACATAACTATTAACTCCCTTTCTTCCTAAATCTCGACTATTATATTACATTAAGCCCTGTTCCTTCAAACTTACGAATTTCATATCACCAATCACAAGGTGATCCAGTACTTCAATTCCAATAATTTTGCCTGCATCTACAAGCCGTTTGGTTAATGCTACATCTTCCGGGCTTGGTGTAGGATCACCACTAGGATGATTATGTGCAAAAATAACAGATGCACTACTACATTTGATCGCTGCTCGAAAAACTTCACGTGGATGAACAATAGACGCATTTAAACTACCCATCGACAATGTTTCCTGGGAAATAATATGATTCTTCGTGTTTAGAAACAGACATACAAAATGTTCTTTTTGAAGATATCGTAATTGTTCAATCAATAAATCAGCCGCATCACGCGGACTGCGAATAGCTTTGACTTCTTCTTTACCAGTACGGGTAATACGTCTACCTAACTCGATCCCCGCTTTGATCTGGATTGCTTTGGCTGTTCCGATTCCTTTGATCTCTGTTAATTCTTCAATACTGAGATCAACCAGTTGCCGGATACTGCCTACTTGACGCATAATTCGGTTCGCTAAATGCATCACCGATTCATCTTTTGTGCCTGTGCGCAGTAAAATCGCTAGTAATTCTGCATGACTAAGCGCCTCTGCACCGTAATTCATCATCCGTTCCCGGGGTCTTTCTTCCAGTGGAACATCACGTAAAAGGTACTGTGGCGCCTCCATTAATATGTTCCTCTTCTCCACGACAGATTCAAATAATCTGCACACCAAATTGTTCCAACATATCGCTCAAAAGTGATACAGGCAATCCGACGACTGTAAAATAACAGCCTTCTATTTTATCGATCAACGTCGAACCTAGACCTTGAATAGCATAAGCTCCAGCTTTGTCAGCAGGTTCACCGCTAAGTACGTATGATTGAATTTTGGAAGGGGTGAGCGGCTTCATATGTACAAGAGTTCGCCGGTATTCCACACGAGTTACGCCAGTAGAAGTATCAATACAAGCTACACTTGTGTAGACATAATGACTTCTTCCTTGCAAAGCATCTAACATCGCTACAGCTTCATCATAATCACGAGGCTTACCAAATATACGTTTATCCAAAACAACGATTGTATCGCTGCCTATAATAATGCTATCTGCTACCTCGGTTGTATAATGATGTTGAACAGCAGTAGCTTTGCGCAGTGCAAGCTCTTTGACGACTTGCTCTGGTGACCAGTCTTCAGGCACCGATTCGTCTGTATCACTGGGTAACACTTCAAATTCCAGTTGTAAAGAGGTCATTAATTCCTTTCTCCTTGGAGAAGCGGACGCCAAAATGAGACGGCGTGTTGATTCTCTGTTCATCGAAAGGTCCTCTCCTTTGTGTTAAAAGTCAGATTGGTTCTTTACAGTTTGCGATATGCCCAAATACTAGCAACAATACCGATCAAACTAAGTAGACTCACTTTGAAATGAATCTCGAGATGATAACGAATCATGTCTAAATTAGCGCTAGGCTCCCAATCAATCGTTGTCGATCGCGTGAGAAAAGATACCATCGCTACAGGTTCAAGTAAAGTGGCTACCCATGTGCCAATAAACCAGCCTAGCAATAAAAATAAAATAAGCATACCTGCATTCTTTTTCATTCTTATTTCTCCTGCCTTTAATTTGACACTTCATCATTATACGTTTATTCCCACATCAATACAAACAAAAATGAAAGTAACAATTTTTTGTAACTTATCGCCTTCATTTCGCAAACATTTTGTTATTATTCCAGTTAAAAAGACTGTCCGGAGACAGCCTTTTTTATCACATTACTCTATTTTCTCCGTGGCTTGCAAATCAGCAGCAAGTGCTTCTGCGACTTTCCATATATCGCCTGCACCCATAGTGATAACAAGATCGCCGGGTTGAATACGAGTAGATAAGTCTGCAATAATATCTTCTTTTTGTGCGATATAACGCGCACCCGCATTACTATTTTGCTTAATCAGTTCAACCAGACGTGCAGAGTTAATACCTTCAATCTGCTTTTCTCCTGCTGGTGAATAGATATCAGCAATAATCACTTCGTCAGCTCCTGTAAAAGCACGGCTAAAAGCATCTAACAAAAAGAAGGTGCGTGAATAACGTTGCGGTTGGAAAACAGCAATCACACGTTTGCCTGTTGCTTGAGCTGCCACAATCGTCGCTTCGATTTCAGTAGGATGATGAGCATAATCATCGACGATCAAAATGTCTCTAGCATCACCGACCACTTGAAAACGACGCTTGGCGCCATGGAATTGAACGATCGCTGCTGCAATCGCTGTAAATGAAATTCCTGCTTCCAAACAAGAAATTACAGTTGCCATCGCATTATATACATTATGCAGTCCTGGCACAGATAATTCAATCCGACCCAAATCTGCTCCTTGATATTGCATAGTAAAGGAAATTTTACGATCA